>JAUNMW010000377.1 GCA_030537395.1 Clostridia bacterium
GAATTTGACTATTCCTCCGTGCACTGCGTCTGGACCCTGCGGGAAATGGGCTATGATGTGGTGATCATTAACAACAACCCCGAAACCGTGTCCACGGACTACGATACCGCCGACCGGCTGTACTTTGAGCCCCTGTGCCCCGAAGACGTGATGAACATTATCGCGGTGGAAAAGCCCATCGGCGTGGTGGTGGCCTTCGGCGGACAGACGGCCATTAAGCTGACCAAATTTCTGGATGAACATGGCGTGCGCATTCTGGGCACCAGCGCCGAATCCATCGACATCGCCGAGGATCGGGAACGCTTTGATAAGCTGCTGGAAAATTTCGGCATCCGCCGCCCCCGGGGCATGGCCGTGCGCACCTTGGAGGAAGCCATCAGCGCCGCGGAGGAATTGGGCTATCCTGTGCTGCTGCGGCCCTCCTACGTGATCGGCGGGCAGAACATGACCATTTCCCGCACCAAGGAACATACCGTGGCCTACATGGAAAAGATCCTGGCCGGGGGCATCGACAATCCTGTGCTGATCGACCAGTACCTGCCCGGCATCGAATTGGAAGTGGACGTGATTTCCGACGGCACAGACGTGCTGATCCCCGGCATCATGGAGCATATCGAGCGGGCCGGGGTCCACTCCGGGGACTCCATCGCCGTGTATCCGCCCTACAACCTGAACGACGTGTTCCTGAAAAAAATCTGCGATTGCTCTGAAAAGCTGGCGCTGGCGCTGGGCACCAAGGGCCTGGTGAACATCCAATACCTGATTTATAACGATGAACTGTACGTGATCGAGGTGAACCCCCGGGCCAGCCGCACGGTGCCCTACATCAGCAAGGTCACAAAGGTGCCCATGGTGGACCTGGCCTCCAAGGTGATGCTGGGGGCGAAGCTGATCGATCTGGGTTACGGCGCGGGCCTGTACCGTACCCCGCCCTATGTGGCCTGCAAGGTGCCGGTGTTCTCTTTTGAAAAGCTGAACGACGCTAACTCCATCCTGGGCCCCGAAATGAAATCCACCGGCGAAGTGCTGGGCATTGGCAAAACGCTGCCCGAAGCCCTGTTCAAGGGCCTCACCGCCGCGGGCTTTGCTGTGCCCTTCCCCCACAGCAAAAAGAAAACCGGCGTGTTCCTGAGCGTGGAGGAAAACGATTATCAGGAAATCATATCTTTAGCAAAGCGGTTCTTTGATCTGGGCCTGTGCCTGTACGCCACCCGGGGCACCGCCAAGGCCATTGACAGCCTGGGCATCCCGGTGACTGCCGTGGCCAACGCCACGGAGAACGACGAGATCACCGCCCTGATGGAAAGCGGCAGCATCCATTACATCGTGTACACCGGGGCCGTGAAGGACGCCACCATCGGGGACTACACCGTGCTGCACCGCAAAGCCATGCAGCTTGGCATTCCCTGCCTGACCAGTCTGGACACCGCCGGGGCCCTGGCGGACATCATGGCATCCCGCTTCACGGGGCAGAATACCGAGCTGATCGACATCAACCACATGCGCCCCTGGCGGCAGAAAATCCGCTTCGCCAAGATGCAGTCCTGCGGCAACGATTACATTTTCATTGAGAATTTCGACGGGGCCATCACCTGTCCCGAATCCCTGTGCGTGCAGCTGTGCACCCCCCACTTCGGCATCGGCGGGGACGGCATTGTGCTGATTGAAAAATCCAGCATCGCCGACGCGAAAATGCGCTCCTTCAACAAGGACGGCAGCGAAGGGAAAATGGCGGGAAACAACATCCGGTGCGTGGCAAAATATTTGTATGATAAAGGCTATGTGCGCAGCGAATACATGACCATTGAAATGGCGGGAAGGGTGCACCATTTGAAGGCTTACCTGCGGGACGGCAAGGTGAATTCCGTTTCCGTCAGCATGGGCAAGGCATCCTTCAAGCCCACTGAAATCCCGGTGCTGGCCGAGGCGGAGGAAGCGGTAAACCTGCCGCTCAGCATCGGAGGAACCCAATACAAAGCCACCTGCGTGTCCATAGGCAATCCCCACTGCGTCATTTTCTGCGACGCCATTGACGGCCTCGATCTGCCCGTCCTGGGCCCCAAGTTTGAATACGCCGATGTGTTCCCGGAGCGGGTGAACACGGAATTCGTGCGGGTGATCAACCCAAATACCCTGCGCCTGCGGGTCTGGGAGCGGGGCAACGGGGAAACCCTGGCCTGCGGAACGGGAGCCTGCGCGGCAGTTGCCGCCGCGGTGAAAA
>JAUNMW010000378.1 GCA_030537395.1 Clostridia bacterium
CCGGCCATATCGGCGATGGGAAAATCTTTGTGCAGGATGTGGAAAACGTGGTGCGCGTTCGTACCGGCGAGGAAGGCTACGACGCTTTGCAGTCAGAATGATCGTCTCATGATTTCATGGGAGCGGGAGACAGCCTCCCGCTCCATGTATCAGCGGGGCCTCCATTGGCCGCCGCCCAGCGGCTATACCAATGCCGGAAAAACATAAAAAACCGTCGTTCCGCGGTGCTTCATGCAAAGCGGAACGGCGGTTTTGTGTCAATCAATGATCGTATTCCTTCAGGCTTTCCTTGTACCAATCCGGCAGATCCGCCTTTTCGGGGCGGATTTTTTCTTTTCCGGCGATGGCCTGATAATCCTTCAGGCTGTACACACTGCCGTCCTCATGGAACAGGCCGTTATAGGTGCCGTTGGGACGCTGAGCCATCAGATACGCGGGCTTCACCATCAGGGACCAGAAGAAACTGCCAACCCCTTCCGCGTATACCGTGGAGGCCAGCGTGGCCAGGGCGGGCACGGTGTATTCCTGCGGGATCACGGCGGTATCCCAGCCAGGGCCTGCTTCCCTTACCCGCTGCCATTCCGTGAGCCAGCAGGGTTTGCGCATCAATTGCTGCACCGTTTTTGCGTCCCGGATTACTCGGCGCAGGTTTTCCGCGCTTTGGGGGAAATTGTCGTGATACTGGTAAATGTCCAAATCATTACCGAAATACAGGTTGTGCCAAAGGGTAATGCAGCCGATGGTCAGGGGCACGCTGCCCTGATAGCCTTTCGCAAGGGCCACGATATGCTGGGCGAAGGGGACGTTGCCGGAATGGCAGTTCGGTTCATTCATGCATTCAATAGCCAGCAGTCTTTCATCATTGCCATAGCGGCGCATGAAGGCATCCACAAATCCATGCACCTCCACCCAGCGGGCGGGGTCGCCTTGGATAGCACGGCAGGGTGAGCAGACGCAGATAGCGGTATGGGGGTTTTTGTTTTTCCGGGTCTCTTTCGTATTGTCCGTTCCACAGTCCTCAAACAGCACGGGCATCACGCGGATGCCGTGTTGCTGTGACAGCGCGATCACCTGCTCGAAGCGTTCAAAGAATTTCTCCGGTTCCTCCTGCCAGTATTCAAAACTGGTGAACATGCGCAGGGCGTTGATGCCCGCCTCCTGGGCATAGCCGAAATCCCGGTCGATCTCTTCCGGATTCAGCTCGTTCCAGGTCTGCCAGGCGTTGTAGGCGCGGGATGGGAAATACACTGCGCCGCGGATTCCCTCAAAGTACGTTGCGTCCAACATAGTCTTCCTTCCTTTCTTTATTGTTGATTAGAAACACGAGTGTACACGGTGCCGAACAATCCCCGTACCGAGCTCGGTACGGGGTAGTTCGCTTACTTGGTGGTGTCCCGGATCACCATGCGGGTGACCAGATGCTTTTCACTGGGAGTTTGCCCCTTGATCATGGCTTCGATCAATTCCAGGGCGGCCTCAGCAATGGCCTTCTGGTCCGTGGCGATGGTGGACAGGGCGGGGCGGACGATGCGGCTGGTATCGGAATTATCAAAGCCGATGACGGAAATATCCTCCGGTACCTTTTTTCCGCAGGCCAGCACGGCGTTTAACACCATGCAAGCCAGGCCGTCGTTGCGGCACACGAAGCCGTCCACGGGCACGCCGCTTTCGATCCGGCGGCAAACCGCATCAAACAGTTCGTCGTAATCATGGCAACCCGTTATGAAGGAGTCCGCCGACAATTGATAGCCCAACGTTTCCATTTGGTTGCAAAAGCCCCGGAAGCGCAGATCCTGGCGGTTAGAAAAATGCTCCTGGCGGCTCACCCTGTCCACGTGCACCAGGTTCCGGCAGCCGCTTTCGTGCAGCAGGCGCACTGCCGCCATGATGCCCGATTCAATGCCAGTATAGATGCGGGCCACCCGGCCGTGAACGGTGGCGTAGTCCCTGGTCATGAGCAGCACCACGGGCAGGCCGTTATCCACCAATTCCTGCACATAGCTTTCCGCTAAACTGGCGGAGGAAATGATCACCGCGTCCACCTGACGGGACAGGATGCGGTTGATAAAGTCCCGATCATTCTTGGCGCTCATCAGGGATACTAAATACCCTTTATCGTAGGCTACGCCGTCCAGCTCCTGCAGGAGCCTGCCGAAATAATTGTTGGCAACGTTATCGGCAATAAACAAAATGTGGCTGTTGCCCTTGCCC
>JAUNMW010000102.1 GCA_030537395.1 Clostridia bacterium
AACCCCGGCGTATCCTCTTTTTTCTCTTGTTTCACTCTTTAGAGCACGCATCTTAGTATGAATCAACAGGATTTGATTGAAAGAGTACAGACTACAAAGCGCAGAGTACAGATTGGATAGTCTTGCATGTGATCATCATGTTTTCTGTCGTTACAATGATATGATCGACTATTCAATCTGTACTCTGCACTCTGCATTCTGTACTCTTATTTACAACTTCCCTTCTTGTTTCAAAGCAAGCATCAAGCCCGATCCATCAAGGAATGCTTCACAGCATGCAAAAGGGGTGTTTGGGGCTGTGATTTTTTACCCTACCAATTTTTTCAGATCCTCCACCGTCTGGGCGAACACCTTCATGGCGTCCTTTACGGCGTCGGGTTTTTCCATATCCACCCCGGCATAGCGGAGCGCTTCGATGGGGGGCACTGAGCAGCCGGCGGACAGGAATCGCTTGTAATCCTTCACGGCGGGCTTGCCCTCGTGGAGGATCCGGGTGGCGATGGCCACGGCGGCGGAGAAGCCGGTGGCGTACTGGTACACATAGAAATTGCGGTAGAAATGGGGAATGCGCATCCATTCCGAAGCGATGGTTTCATCCACTGTGCAGCCGCCGCCGTAATACTTTTTGTTCAGCCCCAGATACATGGCGCTCAGCGCTTCGGTGGTCAGGGCCTCGCCCCGTTCATACATGGCGTGGGCTTCCTTTTCAAAGGCTGCAAACATGGCCTGGCGGAACACGGTGGTGCGGAATTCTTCCAGCAGCTGATTGCACAGGAAGGCGGACGCCTTGGGATCATCCTTGTACTTCTTCATCAGATAGCGCATCAGAAGCACTTCGTTGCAGGTGGAGGCCACTTCGGCCACGAAAAGGGAATAGTTGGATTTCACATAGGGTTGATTCAGGTTGCTGTAATAGGTGTGCATGCTGTGGCCCAATTCATGGGCGATGGTCATGGCGCCGCTCAGATCGTCGGTATGGTTCAGCAGCACATAGGGGTGCACGCCGTAGCAGCCCCAGGAATAGGCGCCGCTGCGCTTGGCTTTGTTTTCGTACACGTCCATCCAGCCGCCTTCATAGCCCTCCCGCAGTTTATCGATGTATTCCTTCCCCAGGGGGGCCAGGCCTTCGCACACCAGCTCAAAGGCTTCGGGATAGGTGAGCTTCATATCAAAATCGGCGATCATGGGCACGTACAGATCGTACAGATGCAGCTCATCCACATTCAGCAGCTTCTGGCGAACTTGCATATATTCCGTCAGGGCGGGCAGACCGGCGTCCACAGCGTCCAGCAGATGATCGTAAACCGCTTCAGGGATTTCCCGAGGGGCCAGGGACGCCTGGCGGGCGGAAGCATAATGCCGTGCCTTGGCCTGGAACACGGCGGTTTTCACGGCCCCGGCGTAGCAGGCGGTCATGGTGGCGCCGAATTTTTGGAAGGTGCCCATCATGGCTTCAAAGGCTTCCCGGCGCACGTTCCGGTCCCGGCTGCGGATCATCAGGCCGTAATTGCCGTGGGTCAGCTGGATTTTCTGGCCGTCCTCCCCGGTCACTTGGGGCAGGGGCAGATCCACATCGTTGAACATGGAAAACACGTCGTGGGGCACGCTGAACACGTCTCCCGCCTCCGCCAGCAGCTTTTCCTGTTCCGCGGGCAGGGTATGGGGTTTTTGCAGCAGCAGCACGCGCAGCATTTCGCTGTAATCGGCAAAGTCCGGATCGTTCATCAGCGCTTCCAGCGTTTCCTCCGGCAGGGCCAACAGCTCGGGGTCCAGAAAGGATGTGGCGCTGCCCGCCGCTACTGCCAGGCTTTGGAACCGGGCCGCCCGGGCCTGCCGCGCGGGGTCGGAGCCGTCCTCGTCCTTGTGCATGAGGGCATAAGCGGCCAGATGATCCAGCTTGAGCGATATGGCGTCGGCGTCCCGGATGGCCTGTCGGGGATCGTCCTTTACCTTTCCCTGCCAGGCCGCCATGGCCGCAATGGCCTGCCGCGCCTGGGCATAGGCCTCTTCATAGGCTTCGTCCGTGGCAAAAATATCCTCCAAATGCCACTGCCACCGGGGATCCATGTCCGCCCGGGCCTTCAATTCCTGTGCCATCATACGCTCCTCCTTATACCGATCGTTTTTCTTCTCGGTTATTTTTTCTGTATACAAGCGGGGATAAGCCATACGCCCGTTCAAACAGCTTGCCGTAATAGCTGATGTGGTGAAAGCCGCACTGCGCGGCGATATCCGTGATCTTCTGCTCCGTATTCAAAAGGATGCGGCGGCTGGATTCCAGCCGGTAAGCGTTCAGATACTGCATGGGGGTCTGGCCCAGATAGGATTTGAACAGGCGGCCGCACAGCGCTTCGCTGATCTGCGCGCTTCGGGCGATGTCCTGCGCGGTGATATCCTGGGTGTAATTTTCCTTGATATACACGATCATCCGTTTCTGCGCGATCAGCCGGGGATCCTCCTGCGTCTGCCGCTCCAGGTTGCGATCTTCATGCCTGCGGGCCGCCATCATGACCAGCGGGAGCAGCAGCCCCAGGATATTCATTTGATAGCCCCAATCCTTTTCCTGCTTGAGCCGCCAGATTTCCCGCAGCAGCTCTGCGTATCGGTCCCCCTCCTCGGTGCCCTTTTGATACACCGCGCAGGAAAAAGAAAAATCGGTCGTCATCGGACGGATAAAGCGCCGCGCCAGCTCCTCGTTGGCTGTTAAAAGAGACGGGGGCACCAGGATGCAAAGGAAAACGCAGTCCTGCATATCCTTGGTATAGCAGTAATGCAGCTGGCCGGCATTGACCAGCAGGGAATCCCCTTCCCGCAGCAGCACCCTTTCTCCGCTGACGAAATGGCGCATTTCTCCCTGCATGATGTGAATGAATTCCAGATCCTGATGCCAGTGGCAGCTGCCCCAGCGGGCGGGATAATCCGACAGCCTGCCGCAGCGTACATACAGGGGAATATTTTCCTCGTCATATCGGATGCGCTCCGACGCCTCCGGCGCTCGGTCTGCGGTCATCTCTTCCACCCCCTTGGCCTCGTTGTGCGCGCCGCTTATTCCGGCAGAGAGAGTAAATAGCCGTCCAAATTGGTTCTTCCGGATACCGTAAGCTGCTGAAAGCCGTTTTCCTCCAGGGCCGCGATCAGGATGCACAGGCCATGGGGCATATGCGCGGCGCGGGTGGGCGGCAAGCCGGGCACCTTCATTCGTTCCTGAAGCGGCATGGGGGCCAGCATGCGCAGCTGTTCCCTTGCGGCCTGGAGTGTGATGATTTTTCCTTCCACGGTTTCGCCGTGGGCCTCATAGCCCATGGTCATGGCGGCGGAGGTGGTGCATGCGCCGCCCAAGCCGATCATGGCCGGGGCGGGAGGCAGCGCGCGCAGCTTTTGGGCATAGGGAGCCATCACGCGCCGGGCGGTATCCAGCATTTTTTCCGCGTCCGAAAGGCTTTGGATCGGCCCCATTTTCAGCAGCCTGGAGGAGCCCAGCTGCATGCTGGTCTGCCATTCCACCCGGTTGTTTTCGCCCAAAGTCCATTCGGTGGAGCCGCCGCCGATATCCATGACCAGGCGCCGCTGGCCCTGGGATACGGCCAGGAAAGCCAAATCGGCTTCCTCCTCCCCGGAAATCACCCGCATGGAAAGCCCGCACAGCTCCCGGATCCTGTCGCCCAGGGCTTCGCCGTTTTTCGCGTCCCGGGTGGCGCTGGTGGCAAACAGGGCGATGGACTGGGCTCCCGCCGCCTTTGCCAGGCGGGCCAGGCGGCAAACGGCCTGAGCCGTGTCCTCGATGCGTTCGGGCCGGATGCGGCCCTCTTCATCCAAGCCTAAAAAGAGCCGCGTTTCCTCGCGGCCCCGCAGAATATCCTCCAGATTGCCGTTCCTTTTTTCCGCGGCAAGCATTCTGGTGGAATTGGAACCGATCGCAATGGCAGCGCGCTTCATCCTTCCGAATCCTCCGCCGCTTCTTCCGGCAGTTCGCCCCCCTCGTACAGCACTTCGGGATTCACGACTTCAAAGCGGATTTCTCCTGGCATCAGGTAGCCCTGCTGACTGCGGGCCATTTCCCGAATATAGCTGTCCGTATCCTTGATGGCCAGCTCCTTCTGCATATCGCTTTTTTCCGTTTCCACGGCCAGCTGGCGCAGCCGCGTTTCCCGGGCCGTATCCTGCAGCACGGTAATATCCTGATTCAGCCGGTTTAAGGTCATCAGCCCGGCCGCTACGATCACGAACGCCGCGACCATGACGTAAAATAATTTGATGCGCTTTCTCACGGCCTTCGCCTCCTTTTGATGCGTCCTGAAAGATTTCGCCGTCCGCTATCCGTTTTCCTGCCTTATCCTTTGCACAGCAGGAAAATAATCAAAGCCGCCGCGGCGGCGGCAGCCAAAAGAATCGGCAAAATATTCCGGCGGCTTTTCGGAGAAGGAACGGACGCTTCGGGGCTGGGCTCCGCGGCCTTGACCGGGACCGGGGCCTCGTCTTTCGGCATTGGCGCTTCCGGCGCTTTCTTTTCCAGCGGCAGGATCAGCGGTACGCTTCTCTTTTCCGGGGTTCCCGGGCTTTGCCGGGAACGCAGATAGGGCAGAAACTGGTCCCGCACCTGCCGCTCCAGCGTGTGCGTAAAAAACGCGTCCCGCTCGTTCAAAAGCTCCATGCGTTCCGCCCGCAGCGCCGCGGCCCGGGGCGGCAGGCCGCACAGCGCCGCGATCTCGCCGGAGGAATCGATGTGCAGCTCATGCAAAAGGCAGGCGGGGGCCAGCAGCCGCACGGCGAAAATGTCCGCCGCGTAATCCGCCAGATCCTCCGGGTCTTCCAGGATGTCGCCTGCGTTTTCCCGGCTTTCAAAGGCCCGCACGCCGGGGCTGATCACCCGGGTTTCATGTCCCATCAGCAGATGGCCCAGCTCGTGGGCCACGGCAAAGCGCCGCTGATGATCGTCCAGCGCTTTTTCCCGCAGAAATATATGCCATTTTCCCCGGATGCGCAGCGACACCGCCGCCGCCTTTTCCTCTCCGGAAAGCAGCGCGGCCAGCCGGGGGTTTTCCTCCGCGTCCGGGAAGGGGAGCACCTCCATGCCCACCTCTTTCGCCAGCGCTTCGGCGTCCACCGGCAGCCGTTTATCCTTCAAACGCAAAAGAGCGCGCCATGCCGTGTCCCGGGCCTCCTGATAATACCGGTAGGTGGACATGGCGGCGCACCCCTTTGTTTTTGCAATAAACTGTTTATTGGGCAAAAGAGTAGAGAGTTAAGAGTTGAGAGTTGAGATATATTTCACTCCTACAAGCTTTTCGTTGGATTCATAAACAGATTATAATAAATCTCAACTCTTAACTCTCAACTCTGACGCAAAATGTTTTTATGCAGAAAAAAGCTTTCCAGCTTCCTTTACTCCGTCCTCTTATCTCCCCAGAAGAACAGGGCCACGGTGCCGGGGCCGGTATGGCTGCCGATGGTGGTGCCGATGGAATTGATGAGCACCTTGCCGTTCAGCTTGGGAAAGGCGGCCTCCACCAGTTCGGCCACGGCCTTGGCGTCTTCATGGCAGGCGGACTGGGAAATGAAGCACTTGCCGTTGTAATCCGCGCCGTTGCGGGCATGGGATTGCATCTGCTCCACGATCCGGGCAATCACCTTTTTCTTGGTGCGTATTTTTTCCCGGGGGATCAGGCGGCCCAGATTGTCCATATTCAGCAGGGGGCAGATGCGCAAAGCGGTGCCGAACCAGCCTGCCGCCTTGGAAATGCGGCCGCCCTTCACATAGAAGGTCAAATCGGTGGAGAAGAACCAATGGTGCAGCTCCAGCTTATGAGTTTCCACCCATTCATGCAGATCGTCAATGCCCATGCCGCCGTCCCGAAGATCAGCCAGGGTGTCCATGATCAGGCCATAGCCCGAGGACGCGCCCAGGGAATCCACAATATAAATCTTCCGTTCCGGGAATTTTTCCTGCAATTGCTTCTGGGCGATCACCGCGGAATTATACACGCCGGAAATGCCGCTGGACAGGCACACATGCAGAATATCCTTGCCCTGCTCCAGGAAAGGCGTAAAATATGCCACGAATTCATCGTCGTTCACCTGGGAGGTTTTGGTTTCCGCTCCATCCGCCATGGCCTTGTAAAAGGCATCAAAAGAAATGCTCTGGCCCAGATCGTCGGCGTAGGGCTTGCCATTCAGATAAAAATGGAAGCAGATATAATGAATGTCCCGTTTTTCAAAATGCTCTTTGCTCAGATCCGCCGTGGAGCAACAGCTGATGATATAATCGCCCACCGTATTTCTCTCCCCTCAATATATACTGCTTTTGATTTTATGCTTCGCTGGCCAGGTTGTCAAACAGGGTATATTCGCCCAGGAAGGCCAGCTTCACCGTGCCCAAGGGGCCGTTTCTCTGCTTGGCCACGATCACTTCGGCAATGTTGTCCGGCTGGGCGTCGGGATCATTGCGCTTATAATACGCTTCCCGGTGCAGGAACATGACCACGTCGGCGTCCTGCTCGATAGAGCCGGAATCGCGCAGGTCGGAAAGCATGGGGCGCAGGCTGTTGCCGCCGCGCTTTTCATTGGCGCGGGACAGCTGGGCGCAGGCCACCAGGGGCACCTTCAATTCCTGGGCGATGGCCTTTAAGCTTCTGGAAATCTCGCTGACCTCCACCTGCCGGCTTTCCGCTTTATTATCGGAGCCCATCAGCTGCAGATAATCCACCACGATCATATCCAGCCCGTGATCCATCATGAGCCGGCGGCAGCGGGAACGCAATTGTCCCGGGGTCAGGCCGGAGGTATCGTCGATATACATTTCGCTGGCGGCCAGGGGGGCCAGGGTGCGGGCCAGCTTCATCCAGTCCTCATCCCGAAGCAGGCCCTTGCGCACGGACTGCATGTTGATCCGGGCATCGCCGCACAGAATACGCATAGCGATCTGCTCCCGGGGCATTTCCAGAGAAAACACCGCCACCTTTTTGCCCTTGCGCACGGCGTTGGTGGCCATGTTGATGGCAAAGGAGGTTTTGCCCATGGAAGGCCGGGCCCCAACCAAAATCAATTCGCCGCCATGCAGGCCGGTAAGCAGATTATCCAGGCCGTAAAAGCCCGTGGGCACGCCGGACACGCCGCCCTTGAGCCTCGCCAGCTCCTCCATCTGCTCGTAGGTGCGGGCCAGCACATCCCGGATATGCTGCAATTCCTCCCCGCCGGTGCGGTGCATCACGATATCGAATATTTTCTTTTCCGCCAGGGAAAGCACCTGGGGCAGCTCCTGCTCCTGGGCATAGCTGGCCTGGGAAATCTCGCCGGAGGCGGTGATCAATTGCCGCAGGGTGGATTTTTCCGATACGATGCGGATATAGTCCTTCACATTGGCGGTGGTGGGCACGAACTGGGTCAGCTCGATCAGATACTCGATGCCGCCCACCCCCGGCAGGGTACCCCGGCGGGAAAGCTCCGCGTCCATGGTCACCAGGTCCACCGCGGAATGATTATTGCTCAGCGCTTTTGCCGCTTCAAAAATCTCCCGATGGGCGGGCACGTAAAAATCATCGGCCGTCAGCGATTCGATGGCCGAGGATACGGCGCCGCCGTTCTGCAGCATGGCGCCCAGCACGGAGCGCTCCGCTTCGGTGCTATGGGGCGGAACGGCCGCAAAGGACGAGGCTGGAGCATCCATTCGCGCCTACACCTCTTTCTCTTGCAAATCAACAAGAAAGAGCACTTCAATCAGAGTTGAGAGCAAAGAGTTGAGAGTTAAGATGATATCGTGTTAATCAGTTGGTAACGTATTTGATTCGCCTATATGAATCTCAACTCTTAACTCTCCACTCTGACTTAAAGTATCCTTTCTTTCCCAGGAATAGTAGAGTTATGCTTCCCCGCCCGTGACCCTTACGGTCATCTTGGCGCTGATTTCGGGATACAGCTTTACAATGACCTCTGTTTCGCCCACGGTGCGGATGGCTTCGGCCAGATCGATTTTCCGTTTGTCCACTTCCACTCCGTGCTGCTCCTTCAGCGCCTGGGCGATTTCCGCGCCTGTGACGGAGCCGTACAGACGGCCCTGGCTGCCGCACTTGGCTACCACGTGGATCACCTTGCCCCGCAGGGATGCGGCCTTCTTTTCGGCGGTCATGCGGCGTTCCGTTTCTCGGGCGCGCTCCGCCGCCTGCTTCTTTTCCAATTCCTTGGCCGCGCCGGGGGTGGCGTCCATGGCCATTTTCCGGGGAAAGAGGAAATTGCGGGCGTAACCGTCGCTCACATTCACGATTTCCTGTTTTTTGCCTACGCCCTTTACGTCCACCAGCAATATAACCTTCATTCAAAAATCCTCCTTTGGTTCCGGCGGCTTGCGCAGCCCGCGGAAATTACTGATTTGATCAAAAATACCGATCACTGTCAGCACCCGGATCGTCATCAGCAGCAGCGGCACGATCACCCGCCACAGCCGCCTGGCGCCCCGGGATTTTTGCAGGAAATTCACCGCGGCAGCGCCCTGGACCATAAACACGGACGAAGCGGCGGTATACAAAAGGACGCCCGCGATGTTCAGCACCGGCGCTTTGCTCAGCCGCAGCACGTAGCCCGCCGCCAGCGCCGTGCCCACCTGCCAGCCAATGCCCCTTGGAATATGCCACAGGCTGAAGGGCGGCATTTCCAGGGTGGGAAAGTTGATTTTCTGCTTGCCGTCCTCCGTCAGTTCTCCCGGGCCCTCCCGCAAAAACGCACGCTTTTCCTCCGCCAGGAAGCCGAAGCGCAGCGGCAGCAGCAGGCAGGCTACGCCGCCCAAAACACTCTGGCTCACGATCAGGCTGGGAATCAGGGATTGCAGCGCCTCTGTTACCATGGAGCGCACGGAAAGCAGCATATCCGCCCGGGCGGCCGCGGACAATTGATACCCGCCGGGCACCTGCAAAAGCACGTTCTCCGTAACTTCATTTTTCAGCCCGATCAGCCCCGAGGAATACAGCTGATAAAGCATCATATCGCCCATTTCCCAGTTTCCCAGGAAATCCGCCACGGCGTTTCCGGCAGCGATATAGAAGCTGCCCCCCGCCATCCGCTGCGCCAGTGCGTACGCCGCAGCCAGCGCCGCCACATGCACGCCGATCATTGCGGGACAGCTTTTGCGGAAGGGGATCTGGTAAAAAATGATAAGCAGAAAAGTGATCATGACCGGCAGCACATACACTACCGTCAGCGTCAATCCAGGCTCTCCCGTCAGCAATGCAATGGAAGCAAAGGCCGCGGCCAATCCAAGCGCGGCCGCCAGGGTTCCGCATACCATCGCCGCCAGGCACAGCGCCGCGGGCAGCAAAAACAGGATCAGCATCGATGCGTACATCGCCGGCAGGGGCCCCAGCAGTTCCCGCTGTCCCGGCAGAAGAAAGAAGAAAAAGGGCAGGGCAATCAGCAGCGTTCCCACAATACAGGATTTCACCGAACGCACCAGGGGAAGACGATCTTTCATACACACTCCTAAAAACAGGGTCGCCAAATCAATAGATTTTTCCTTATCTATTGTACGTTTCCCCACTCCGTTTGTCAATAAAAAACTCCCCCGGAAGCAGAAAAGAAACCGAGGGAGAAGAAAGGGGCGGACGGATAAACGCTATTTGTGCTTCTATGGTTTTTTATCCTGTTTGGGTTCAGCATTTCATGCGGCGAATGGTTCCGCCGCTGTGGGTAACTTCGATGAGGTACGTTTCATCGTTTACGGTGATGGGGAACGAAAGCCGCTGCAGTTCCTTTGGCAGGTTCGGGTGCAGCTCCGGCCGGCCGTTTTTCATTTGCAGCCCGGCAAAGCCCAGGGCGGCGATCATCCAAGCCCCGCCGTTGGAGGCGGGATGGGTGCCGCCGATATAAATCTCGCCGGCCCACAGCTTGCCGCCGCCCGTTACGTCAATGTCGGCGGTTTTCATGAACAGCTCCCAGGCCAACTCCGGCCGGCCGATGCGGCAGGCGGTGACGGCATACATGCAGGCGGACAGGCTGGAGCCGTGTTCGGTGCGGGGCTCGTAATAATGCCAGTTGACGGCGGTTTGCTGATCGGTAAAATCCCCGGGGAACAGGGCCATCATGGCGATCACATCCGCCTGCTTGATGATCTGAGTGGTTCCGGCCACGCCGTGATCGCCGCCCCAGTATTCCCGGGGATCGCGAAGGCGGGCGCGCACGGCGTCCAGGGAACAGTCCTCCAAATCAAAATATCCGTCAAACTGCTCGATCACCCCGTCCCGCGTCTTGGGGGCCCGAATATGGCCGCACAACGCCTGGATCAGGGGCCAATCCTTTTCATAATGCAATTCTTTCAATAAATCTTCAAACCATTCCGGCTGATCGGCAAAGATTTGCTTCAGCCGCAAAGCGCTTTCCAGGCAGTGCCGGATCATGTGATTGGTAAACGCGTTGTTGGTCACCCGTTCATGATATTCGTCCGGGCCGATCACATCCGCAAAGTCCGCTTCTTCCGTGTCCAGATGCCCGTTGGCGCGGGACAGATAAAACCGGGCGCATTCCAGGATCACCCGCGCCCCGCCTTCCTCCAGCAATCGCCGATCCCCGGTGATTTCATAATAACTGCGCAGGGCATAGGCGATATCGCCGCTGATGTGAATTTGCTTATCCCGGAAATAGGTGCGCACGGGCCGATGGGTGAACACATCCACCACGTTGAAATTGGTGCAGCCCTCCTCGCCGCCCTCCTGGCTTTCCCAGGCGTAGTAAGCCCCGCGGAAACCGTACTCGCGGGCTTTTTTCAGGGCTCCGGGCAGCGTTTCGATGCGGTAGCGCAGCAGAGAACGGGCGATTTCCGGCTGGGTGTACACGAACATGGGGAAGAAGAAGATTTCCGAATCCCAAAAAATCGCGCCTTTATAGGTTTGCCCGGACAGGCCCCGGGCGGGGATGGATAAATTGCCCGCGTGGCGCGGGGCGATGCTGTTCAAATGGTATTGGCTGGCGTGCATGGCCCGCGCCGCTGCCTCGTCGCCCTCCAAACGCATTTCACAGCGCTCCCAAATTTGTTCCCAGGCGTCCTTGTGCGCCCGCAGGCAGGTATCAAAGCCCTTTTTCTTCGCTTCCATGCAAAGCATTTGTGCCGTTCGGCCGGGTTCGGGATCGTCCAGCGAAGTATATATTGCGCCGAACACCGATACCGTCAGCGTATCGCCCTTTTTTACATACCGCCGCAGCGTCCGAAACAGGCCTGAATCGTCCTGCGCAAAGCTTTCCGTTCCATCAAAATCACATACAGCGCTCTGCGCCGCGGCGACAGTGATTTTCTTTTGCCCCGTAATTGCCTGAACCAGGAGCGCTTCGCCTGCCTCGAATTGGAAATCAAACAGGTGGGGGCCGTTGATATCCCAAATATCCGTGGAAATGCCGGTTTGCAGCGCCATTTCACCGTCCTGTGTGAAACGGATTTGATACCTGTCCGCCAGCAAATGGCATTCCGCCATGGACGCGATCCGCTCGCTGCGCACGGAAACCGGACCGAACTCCGTTTCCCGCCGGTAAATCCCATGACGATAATCAATTTCGGTTTCATGAGAAAGAGGCTCCCTTTTTCCCAGCGCCATCCTTTGACCGTTGAAGGACAGCTGAATGAACAGCGCGTTGGGCGCGTTCACCGGTTCCCGCCACCGATCCTGATACTGATCGTAGATCCCGGCCAGATTCACCGCGGGAAACAAGGCGCTGCCTGCCTCCTCCGGCACGCCGCGCACACCCATATACCCGTTGGCGCATAAAAACCGATTGCCGTCCGTAGGCGCGTCCTGGGGATCAAACCCGGTTTTTCTTAAAATCCACGTATCCATATCTGCCGCTCCTTACACGGAATCCGCCCTTCAGGCGGGCGGATTTGGCTTATTTATTGTGCCCAATAACGCATTGAGTTAGAGAAGGAGAACGCCGGGGTTTCACCCCGGACCC
>JAUNMW010000379.1 GCA_030537395.1 Clostridia bacterium
CGGCGGGGTCCATCACGCCGGACCGGGTGCCCATGATCATGCCTTCCAAAGGCGTGATGCCCATGGAGGTGTCCACGCATTTGCCGTAAGCCACGGCGGCCAGGGAGGAGCCGTTGCCCAGGTGGCAGGTGATCATTTTCACTTCTTCGGGCTTCTTGCCCATGAATTCGGCGGCATGCTTGCTCACGAACCGATGGCTGGTGCCGTGGAAGCCGTAGCGGCGCACATGGAGCCGTTCATAATATTCATAGGGCACGCCGTACATATAGGCCTTGGGGGGCATGGTCTGATGGAAGGCGGTGTCGAACACGGCCACCATGGGGGTGCCGGGCATCACTTCCTGGCAGGCCTTGATGCCCATCAGGTTGGCGGGATTGTGCAGGGGGCCCAGGGGAATGAATTCCTCGATGGCGGCCAGCACGGTATCATCGATGATCACGGATTCGGAGAACTTGTTGCCGCCGTGCAGTACGCGGTGGCCCACAGCGCCGATTTCCTTCATGTCCTTGACAACGCCCTTTTCAGGATCGGTCAGGAAGCCCAGCATCAGATGGCAGGCCTTCACGTGGTCCTCAATGGGCTCCACCACGTCGCAAACGGTCTGGCCGTTCACCTTCATATCGGCGTGGCCGTCTACGCCCATGCCGATGCGCTCCACAATGCCCTTGGCCAGGGTTTCTTCGTTGTCCATGTCGATCAGCTGATATTTCAGCGAGGAAGAACCGGCGTTGACGATCAAAATTTTCATTGGAATCGACTCCCCTTCATTCAAGGTATTTTTCAATCTATATTATACAGGATGAATCCCGGTTTGGCAAGGATTGGCGGAAAATTGTCCGCATTATGTTGACGCATACCAGCTTTGCGCGCGGCTTGACAAGGCCGGGAAAGCATGTTATACTCCCCTGCGTGGTAATAAGGGAGTAGCTTGCGCGGCCTGCCGCGTAACATGATTCCGTCAGTACGGGATTTTTCCCCGGGATATGTTCCAAGAAGCGAGACTTTTACTGCAAAGCGATTTGCAGAAGGGGTCTCTTTTTTATGAGCGTCCTGTCCGCGGTTCGCAAAGTGCGAGGAGGAGAAAAACATGCTTGTACCGGTTCTTCTGTTTCTGCTGGGTTTCATTCTGCTCATCAAGGGCGGCGATTGGTTTGTGGATGGGGCCACCGGTCTGGCCCATCGGTTCCATCTGCCGGAACTGCTCATCGGCGCCACGGTGGTATCCATCGGCACCACGCTGCCGGAAGTCATGGTGTCCGCTCAGGCCGCTTTGCAGCATAACAGCGGCATTTCCTATGGCAACGCCATTGGGTCCGTTATCTGCAATACCAGCCTGATCGCGGCGCTTACCATTGCCATCCGGCCCGGTCCGGTGAACAAAAAGACATTGCGGCTGCCCGCGTTCGCGTTCTTTATCGCGGCGGTGGTCTACGCCGCCATCGCCTATACCACCGGCACCTTCCAGCGCTGGCAGGGCGTTATGCTGCTGGGAATGTTCGCTTGCTACATGATCGTTACGGTTCTGCAAATGAAAAAGAACCCTGACGAAGCCCCGGAAGCGGAAGAGGAAGAAGTCAAGGAACGGCCCCTTTGGCAGGAATTGCTGCTGCTGGTGGTGGGCGCTGCCGCTATCGCGTTCGGCGCGAACCTGCTGGTGGATAACGGCACCAAAATTGCTGCCGCCCTGGGCGTGCCTGACAGCGTGATCGGCCTGACCATGGTGGCCCTGGGCACTTCCCTGCCTGAACTGGTGACCGCCATCACCGCGCTTGTCAAGGGCCACAGCGCCCTGTCCCTGGGCAACGTGATCGGGGCCAACCTGTTCAATATCGTGCTGGTGTCTGGTGCGGCCATCACCATTTCGCCCTTTGCCGTGCCCGTGGAAAAAACGCTGCTGGGCCACAACGCTTCCCTGGTGGTGGATCTGCCCGTCATGATGGCCGTGATGCTCATTCTGTGCGTGCCCGCCCTGGCCAAGGGCAAGCTCAGCCGCTGGCAGGGCATCCTGCTGCTGACCATCTACGCCGCCTTCACCATTTTCCAATTCGTGGTTTGATTCAACCTGCTTTTTAAAATGCAAAACCCGCACTGATCACTCCGGAACAGTGCGGGATTTTTGCATACAGAAGCCTTCTGCTTGTTTATTGTGCTCTTTAAGTCACTTGGTTAGTTCTGACTAAGGG
>JAUNMW010000103.1 GCA_030537395.1 Clostridia bacterium
TGCCGATGCCCGCTTCGCCGATGTAATCCCAGGCCGTCCAGGTGAAATCGCCGATGATCCAGGGGGTCTTTTCGATCATGGGCCAATGCATGCCGATTTCCTTGGGATAGTTTTCGCTGCCCAAAATCACCCGTTCCGGGAACATTTCATGGTCCTGCTCATACTTGTTTTCCAGGTAGTTGTAGCCCACCACGTCCAGGCCGTTGGCGAAGGCTTCGGTGTACTGCTCCCAGAGCAGGTCTTTCTTGCCGCCGATGTCGGCGTTTTGCAGGCCGCCGGAGAGTCCTTCCATCCGCTTTTTCATCTGCTCGGCCATGATGAAATCATCCAGCCCGTTCCAGAAGGAGCAGATGCCGTTGGAGATGGGACGGCTGGGGTCCAGGGCGCGGACGGTTTCGGCCAGCTTCGCCGCCAACACATAGCCGTCGTTCAGGCCGCCGCGCTCGGTGATTTCATTGCCGGTGGACCAGAGCATGACGCAGGGATGGCAGCGGTCCCGCTTGACGAAGGCGGTCAGATCCTTTTCCCAGTCGGTGGCAAAATACTGGTTGTAATCGCCGGGCTGCTTGCCCATGCCCCAGGCGTCAAAGGCTTCGTCGAAGACGTACATACCAAGTCTATCGCAGGCTTCGATCAGCGCGGAGGAGGGCGGATTATGGGTAGTGCGAATGGCGTTGAAGCCCACTTCCTTTAATTTCTTCACCTTCCGGGCTTCCGCGTCATAAACGCTCACCGTGCCGATGGGGCCGTTGTCGTGGTGCAGGCAGCCGCCCTTTAATTTGACGGATTTGCCATTGATCCGAAGGCCGTGCTTCACGTCCACCTCGATGGTACGGATGCCAAAGAACACGCAGTCGGTGTCCTCGGTGGGCTGGCTGTTCTCGATCATGTGGGTTTTGAAAGTACCCGCATCTTTGACTGTCGCTTGCAGGCGGTACAGATTGGGATACTCGGCATCCCACAGCCGGGGCTCATCCACGGTCAGGGTCATGTAAGCGGTTCCCGCGCTCATGGGCTGCACTTGGGTCAGCGTTTTGCTGGTTTTCACCGTCTCGCCGGTCTTGTCGTCGATCAGCGCGAAGGTAACTTCCGCGAGACGGTTTTCCGCGTATTCATTTTTTATTTCAGCGGACAACTGGAGATAAGCGGTTTCAGGTGCTCCGTTGGCCTTGTATTCGCTCTTTTTCGTATACCCGGCCAGACCGCCAAAAGCTACATGCAGCTTGGGCGTGTGTACCAATTCGACCCCCCGGAACAAACCCGCGCCGGAGTACCAGCGGGAATTGGGCTGCATGCTGGGATTCACGGTGATCACAACGCGATTCTTTTGTCCCGGGTACACCAAGCGGGTAATGTCCGTTTCAAAGGGCGCGTAGCCGTAATGCTGCAAGCAGGCCAGATTGCCGTTCACTTCCACGGTGGCGTTCATCATGGCCCCGTCGAAGCGCAGGAAAATCTGGTCGTTTTCCCATTCTGCAGGGATCTCGATTTCCTTGGCGTAATGGGCTACGCCCGCATTGTAATAACCGCTGGCCGCGCCGGAAGGCGCGTCAGCGTATACGTCACTCTCGATCATATAATCGTGGGGCAGGTTGACCTTCCGATCTCCGAATATCCCCCGAAGCCGTTTTCCCAGGTCCACCTGGCCCAGGCCAAAGTCCCATTCCTGATTGATTTTCATTGTCCTCATCATCTATAAAACTCCTCTCTTTTCAATCCTTGATTTCACCCAATGCGTAGAAAGCGCGGGTTTTGCCCGCTAAATAAGCATTCTCCGTCACGGTGAAGGAATCATCCAAGCGAATGTCCTCGGAGGAAGACCCGATTTGCACTTCAAATTCGCCCTTTTCGATCTTCCAGCGCATATCCTCATCCAGGAAAGCCATCTGACTGGGCTGCAAAGTAAAGCTTACTTCTTTTTCTTCCCCAGGCTGCAATGTCACCCGGGCGAAGCCCTGCAATTCTTTATTGGGCCGGGTCATGGAGGCGTGGATATCCTTGATATACAGCTGCACGATTTCCGTACCGGTGCAGGCCCCGGTGTTTTTTATTTTTAAAGAAATACGGACCGTTTCAAAGGGCCTGGTTTCCTTCTTGTCCAGCGTCAGATCGCTGTATGCAAAGACGGTATAGCTCAGCCCGTGGCCGAAGCAGTAACGGGGACGATGGGGGCAGTCCATGTAATCCGTAAAGCCAATGCTGGGGGCCTGGGTCCACATAGAGCCGTTGGGATGGTTGTAATAAACGGGAATCTGTCCCGCGCAGCGGGCGGTGGACAGGGGCATTTTGCCGGAGGGGTTCAGGCGGCCCAGCAGCGCGTCGGTAACGGCTTCCGCCGTATAAACAGCGGGATTCCAGCATTCCAGGATGGCGTTCAAACATTCGTCCGCTGCGTCGCTGGAGATGGGCCGCCCGTCAAAGTGAATGCCGATCAGGGGCTTGCCCAGCTTCTTCGCTGCCCGGATGAAAGCGTCCTGGCAGGCGGGCAGATTGATGTTGGTGCCGTCCACGCCCTCGCCCATGGTGGCGATAGAGCCGGAGCCGTTCTTGCCGCCCAGGGTCAAAAGGATCACGTCGGCCTGCCTGGCGATTTCCATTGCTGCCGGGAACAGGCTTTCATCCGCGCCTGCTTTATGATAACCCTGAGCATACAGGATGCGGGTATCCGGCAATTTCTCTGTCAAAACCTGAAGAAGGTTTTTGCAGTGTGGCTTCAATTTGGTCAGCACGCCGGCAAATTCTTCATTTTCGTCGTCCTCCACGCTGGTGCCGGGCACAAAACGCACTTCGTTCTTGACGCCGTTGCCGTTGACGCCCGCCATGGAATTGCGGGCGGCGTGCTTGGCTTCCACCATGGACAGATGGGTGTAGCCGCCAAAATAATACCGGGCATTGGCCGCGGCGGGGCCAAAGAGAGCAATGATCTTTTCTTTGCCGGTCAGGGGCAGCGCGCCGTCGTTTTTCAGCAGCACCAACGCTTCCTTTGCGGACTGGGCGGCCAAAAGTTCATCCTCCGCGTGATGTACGGTCTTGTCCAGCACTTCGCCCTCCAGGGCGAAGGGATGCTCAAACAGACCCATGCGGAATTTGGCTTCAAGCACACGTGTCACCACGCCGTCCAGCAGGGCCATGTCCGCTTCGCCGGAGGCGAATTTCTGTTTCAGTTCATCGGCGTAGGCTTTGGGCATGGGCAATTCCACGTCCAGCCCGGCTTCCAGGCAGCGCATGCCCGCGTCGCCCATGGTTTCGCCGATGCCCTGATATTCATGGGCATTGCTGGCCCCGCCGTAGTCGGACACGGTGACGCCTTCAAAGCCCATTTCGCCCCGCAGGATACCGTTCAGATAATGCTTGGAGGCGTGGATGGGCAATCCGTTCACAGAACCATAGCAGGGCATCACGCCTTTCAGGCCCGCTTCGGTGATGGCCGCCTGGAAGGGTTTGCCGTAGATTTCCAGCAGCAGCCGGTCCCCGGCGTCCACGTGCGCCCCATGGATGGCTCCAGCGGAATTGTGGAAGCCGAAGAAATGCTTGGCGGAAGCGTCGGGCGTGCGGCCCGCGGTTTCGGTTTCCTGGATGCCGCGGGTATACGCCGCGCCCATGGCAGCGGCCAGGGTGGGGTCTTCGCCGTAGGGCTCGCACTGGCGGCCCATGCGGGAATCCCGGGAAATATCCAATACAGGCGCCAAAACCTGGGTGATGCCCACCGCCGCTTCCTGGCGGGACACAGTTTCACCGATCTTCCGCTCCAGTTCGGGGTCAAAGGATGAGCCCCGGGCCACGCCGGAGGGGAAGGTGGTGGTATCCTGCATCAGCGGCCCGCATAAGCCCTCCATGTGGAACACGGCGGGAATATGCAGGCGGCTGCTCTCCATCACGATGGTCTGTAATTGCCGCTGCCAGGCGGCAACCTCTTCCAGGCTGTCGCAGGAGCGGAATTCCAGGCTGCTGATCTGGCCAATACCGTTTTTGAAAAAGGCCGCCATGCGATCCTCCGCCCCTTTGATGGCGAACACGCCCACCAGCTGGGCCATCTTTTCGTCCAGGTTCATTTCCTTCAGCAGCAATTCCGCCCTTTCCCGGGGAGCCAAGGATGCGTTCATATATTCCTTCATAGCCGTATCTCCTTTATTTGATTCGCGTGATCAGTAAAGCCAGGTTGTCCCGTCCGGGCAGGGTCAGTTTGGTTTCGCCGCTGATATGCTTGACGATCACTTCCCGGGTCATGTTCCACACGTCGATCAGCTCAGCCTGGTATACTTTGTCCTTGGGCAGATTCACTGTCTGCTCGCCGTAGCATTGCAGGTCAAAATAGGTCAGGTACGCTTCCTCGCCGCAGTGGCTTTCCCAGGCGTGTTCGCCGCCCAGGTGGGCCGTGCGGTCCTCCACTGACATGCGGTGGATGCTGTCGGAAAAGGCTTTGAAAAAGCCGCGCATCTCTTGGGGGACCAGCTCCATATTCACCGGATCATTCGACCGGGCCAAGTCCAGGAAGCCGCCTACTTTTGGACTCAGCGGCCCCGGCAGGCTTTCCATGATCTGTCGCAGGAAAGCGATGCGTTTGGGGCTTTCGCCCTTAAGAACGCCGCCCCGGGCCCACCAGAGGATTTCGTCATCGGACAGGAAGGTTTCCCCGTGGGTGCAGTATGCGCCGCTGGCATAGCAGCGCCAGAACCGGCGCACCATTTCCTGCCCGCTGATACTGCCCCAAAAATGGGGCAGATTGCCCTCGTAGCAGCATTCATCAATGATCACGGGCTTTTGGTATTCCCGTATCCAGCGGGGAATTTCGGACAGGCCTTTGGTTTGCAGGCTGGCGTGGGAGATGTTGGGCCTGGTACTGTCCCAGAAGCACATGCAGTTGTGATTGGACAAGAGGTGATGGAAGGGGTCGTTCTGGGCGACGTATTCCTCGATCTCCTCCCAATCGGCCAGCGTTTTTTTCATATTCAGATCATACTCATTGGCCAGGCTCCACCAGATGTTTGGCCAAGCGGCCAGGCGGCGCAGCAGGTAATCCAGATAGATCAGGTTGTCCCGCTGGGCCAGTTCGGAAAATTCCCACCGGTCATAGGGATGGAACAGGATCAGATCGATCTGGATATCCATTTCCGCAATTCGTTTCAAAATCTTTTCAAACCGATGCCAGAAAGCGATGCAGGGCCGGTTCACGTCCCAGCCGCCAGCTGCATTCTTTTCAAAGGCATAGCAGGGCGGCTCGTTGTGGTTATAATCATAATGCTTGGGGAACACACACATGCGCACCTTGTTGAAGGGGGCGGCTTTCAGACTGGCCAAAGTCTGTTCCACCAAGGCATCCTCCTGATGGGCCAGGGCGTACACCGTGGTGCCGAAGGGGACGAACAGCGTGCCGTCTTCGTATTCAAAGTGGGTATCGACGGCCTTTACCAAGCCATGAGCATTTTCTGCTGCTTCACAGATTTCTGTTCCCTCGGTATTCACCGCGCCTGTGACCTTCCAATGCCATTCCCCGGCAGTCTCCGGCAGGAAGCGGACGATATACCGTCCTTCTCCGTCATAAAAGCCCTTGACGGTTTTGACGGTATCTCCGCAGGTAAATTCCGCCGTCAGGTCAATCTGCGCCCAATTGTCCGCCAGCGCTTCGCCGGAAAAAACCAGTTCGTACATTTCATGCTGTTTCATGCGCATGCCTCCGTTTTTTAAAAAGTGCCGCCGTCCAATTTGGGCGGCGGCGCTGCTTCCAACCGCGCTGTGCGCAGGTTGCTTTTGTTCGCTGTTATTCGGTAACGAACTTCAGGGTCTGTTCGATAGCGCCGAAGGGGGCCACTTCGGCGACCTTGTAGTTCAGCACCATATCGGCGGCGTAGCCTTCGGTGGTCAGGTCGCCCGCGTTTTCAAGGTGCAGAATGAAGGAATAGGTGGCCATGTCGATTTCATAGGTGCCCTTGTCCACGTCCATCTGGTTGCCCATGAAGTCGGCGTACAGGCGCACGGTGCTGTCGCTGTACAGGTTGCAGATAAAGTCCGCGTTCACGCCGTCCATGCCGGGCACGGGAATCTGGCCTTTGAGGGCATAAGCCACTTCGATGGGCTTCACTTCCGCCAGGGTCACTTCGTCGCCGTCGGTGGAAACGTAGGTGTAGGTGCCGTCTTCATTCTTGGTCACGGTCGCGCCGGGGTCGTCCTCGGAATCGGGGGTCAGGGTGATGACGGTCTGATCCTCATTCATGGCGTAGGTGCCCTCCACGAACAGCACCACCAGGTCGTCATACTTGCCGTTGACCTTCAGATCCAGGGTGGCGGTGTCGTCGTCGGGGTTGATCAGGGACAGGAACGCCACGGCAGGTTCGCTGGCGTACTGAGCGGCGAACTTGCTGTTTTCGGGATCGGTGTCCAGGTTCAGGGCGCAGTTGCCGCCGCCAACACCGGTGATGGCAGCCATGTCGTTGTAGATATGCTCGGCGTCCATGGCGCAGCGATCCAGTTCATTGCCTTCAAAGTCATAGAAGACGACGGTGAAGGGGGCGGTGCCTTCGGTCAGGGTGCCCGCTTCGCTGGCAGGCCGATCCATGGCCACTTTATAAGCGCGCTCCTCACCGATCACTTCGTAGGTGCCGTCGAAGCAGATCTGATCCATGCACATACCGGCGTGGAACACCTTGCCCAGACCGGGGATTTCATCGTAGAAATGAATGTAATAGTTCATGAACATGGTGCCAACGTCATAACCGTAGGAATAATAGGTGTTCGCCAGGTTTGGCACGTCCTCGGCCACGGCGAAGGATACCAGAGACAGGCACAGCGCGAGGCTGAACAGCAGAGCGGCGATTTTCTTCAACATGACATAATCCTCCTCATCATTTTCGGGGAAAAGCACTGCGCATTCCCTTTACTGATGCCATTATGCCACATCGCTTCAAAAAATTCTGTACGAAATCCGACATAAAATCCCATAAATCCGACATGTTTTATTCCTGCGTCTTCTTTTGATACTCCCTGGGCGTGACGCCGAAATACTTTTTGAATTGTTCTGTAAAATAGGAATAGTTGCCGAAGCCCACCTTGTTGGCCACCATGGAAATGGTCATATCCTGATGCCGCATAAGTTCACCCGCCAGGCGGATGCGCCGCTCCTGGATGTATTCGGAAACGGACACGCCAAATTTCTTTTTGAAAAGCCTGGTCAAATGATCGGCGCTGATATAGCAAATGGCCGCCAGTTCCCGCACGGATAGCTCATCCGTCAGATGGCTGTCGATATACTGCACGGCGGTATCCAGGGCGTTTGACGAATCGCTGCGGGATTCTTTCGCCAAGGCGTCGATGTACTTTTGGCCGTACTGTTGAATCTGCTCCGTTCTGCGCCGCTGGGCCGACCGCTCCTTGGCGCGCATCAGGATTTCCGTCAGCTTTTGATAGCGGATGGGCTTAAGCACATACTCCATGCAGTTGAGCCGCACGGCGGCCTGCGCGTAATCAAATTCATCGTGACAGCTCAGGATGATGCATTCGGTGTTCGGGCTATGCTCGTTTGCATACGCGATCAGCTTCAGCCCGCTTTCTCCGGGCATTTCAATATCACTGACTAGAATGTCGATATAAGTATTGCCGAAAATACCCACCGCATCCTCATAGCTCCGGGCTGTGAGCACCTTGTCAAAGCTCAGCTGTTCCCAATTGACCCCATCCAGGATGCCCTGAACAGCCAATTCTTCATCGTCTACAATCAGAATATTCACGCGCGCGCCTCCCCTCCTGTGCCGCGATCAGCGGAGTGCGAAAAAGGAATGATCAAATAAACCTGCGTGCCGCCGCCAACCGCGCTGGAAAAATGAATATCACCCTCATTGCCGTAAAACAGCTCCACCCGGCGCAGGCAGTTGTAAATTCCAATATGCTTTTGCCCCGCCTCGTCGATGTAAGGCTCCCTCTTTTGCAGCTTTTCCAATATCTCCGGACGGATGCCGCTGCCCGTATCCAGGATGGCGATATGCAGGGAATTTTTCCCTGCCTCATTTTCCTCCCGGTGAACGGACACCACAATCTCAATGGGCTCTTTGGGGTTGAGGGCGTACTTGATGGCGTTCTCCACAAAGTTTTCAATCAGCAGCGGCGGGATGAGGGCGGTCATGCATTCCTCCTCCGCCTGATACACATAGGAAAAACGGTTGGGGAAGCGGATGCGCTGGATGCGGATGAAGTTTTCCACAAATTCCAATTCCTGTTTGACCGTAACCATCTGCTGCCCCTTGCGCAGCACATAGCGGAAATAATCCGCCAGGCACAGGGTGTAATCCTGGATGGTGGCGTAATTCTTCGATTCCGCCAGGGCGTAAATCATGTTGTAGGAATTCAGCAGCATGTGGGGGTTCACCTGCAGCCGCAGATTGTCCATTTCCGTTTCCAGCAGCTTCACGTCTTTTTCATGGCCCTGCTGTACCTGGGCCGCCATGGTGTTAAAATGATCGAACAAATGAAGAAAATCATCACTGACGGCCAGGGATTGCTGTGGAATACGATAGGATTGATCCACCTGAAAGGCGGACAGGGCTTGATTCATAGTATTCAGAGGGTCTAAAATGTCCTTTTTAAGTCGTGAAAAGAGAATGGGGCAATTGATGATGGTGAGCACGGAGATGAAGAGGGAAATCCAGAACCAGACGGGCAGATTGCGCATGGAGAAATCATAGGGGAAAACAACCAGCGCTCGGAAGGGCTGGTCCTCCTTTTCCCAGAGAAAAAAATGCTTTTCTTGCTTCAACTGATCAAAGGAGGCCTGCGTTTCCTCCCAGGAGCCGTCCGGCAGGATTTTGAAGGCCTGCCCGCCATCCATGGCGACGTACACCGCTCCGCCGTTATAAATACGGGAATCGCCAGTGCCCGCGTTCCAGTACAGCAGCGTCAGACGCGGCGCCAGCGCGGCGGGAAAATCCTTCACGGCGTCAATATCTCCCAATTCATGGCGCAGCGCCAGATGATCCATATAAAAGCTGAAGGCGTTTTGATTCATTTCGTAGGTGGTTTCCCTGCTCCGATAAACGGAAACAGCGGACAGCACCAGGCAAACCAGGCTGACGGGGAGCACCAGGGCCAAAACCATGGTCATCAGCCTGGGCCGAAGATTGCGAAACAGGGGCCGATACCAAAACCACCTGTACAGAGACGAATGCCTTTCCAATGGGGTGCCCTCCTGGAAATATACGGATTTATTGCAGAGCTTGTCAAAAACCATTATACACGAAAATACTGTTTTCTGCAAAGAAAAAAACAGCCTGTCTTTCGGCTGCATTCAGTGTGGATATTTTCATTAAAAAAGAAGATGCTTCCTGATTCGCCTTTCTCGGAAAGGGGTCTGGGGGAAACCGTTCTTTGGGCTCCAAAGAGCAGTTTCCCCCAGAAAGCTTTTGGTTACCCCTTCACGCCGCCCTGGATGACGCCCTTCTCCATCTTGTCCTGGAAGAAGGGGAAGGCGATGATGATGGGGGCGATGGCCGCGATGATCACCGCGAACTGGATCAGGTAGCGGCTGTAATTGGGATTGGAGGAATTGAGGAAGTCGGCGTTTTCAGAGGTGATCTGGCGGATCACCAGCTGCAGGGGCCACAGGGCCTTTTTGTTGGGCACGTAGATACTGGCGGGCAGCCAGGAGTTCCACTGGCCGATAGTCAGATTCAGGATGATGACGCTGCCCATGTTCATGGCCTGGGGCAGGGTGATTTCAAACAGGGTGGAAAGGTGCCCTGCGCCGTCGATGTGGCTGGCCTCGTACATTTCCTTGGGAATGGAGTTGAAGGCGTTCATCATCATGATACAGTACATGCTGTTGGTGCAGCCGGGGATGACCAGCGCCCAAGGGGTGCCGACCCAGCCCAGGGCACGGATGACCATGTAGGTGGGCACCATGCCGCCGCCAAAGAGCATGGTGATCATCAGCGCCATGGTGACGGGCTTTTTCAGCTTCGTGTCCCGGCTCAGGGCATAGCCCGTCACAGCGGCAAGCAGGAAGCCGATGACGGTGAAGGAAATCGTGTAAATGATGGTGTTGATGTAGCCACCCACGATGCTGGCGTTCTGGAAGATCATTTTATAGCCATCCAGGGTGAAGCCGCCTACGGGCCACAGCACCAGGCCCACATGGGCCAGCAGGGATTTACCGTCCGAGAAGGAGGACATGAGCACATGCCACATGGGGATTACGCTGCAAAACGCCACCAGCGCCACGCAGAAATATACCACCACGTCCACGATTCTGTCGGGGACGGATTTGGTTTCCACCATGTTGTTTTCCCATTCTTCCTTTTTCCTTTGCTTTCTTGCCATGATGCTCCCTCCTCTCAGAACAGGCTGCTTCCGGAGGCCTTGCGCGAAAGCGCGTTGGAGCCCACCAGAAGGATCGTGGAAACGACGGACTGGAACAGACCGGAGGCCGCGGACAGGGAATAGTTGCTGTTGCCCGCGCCGAAGGCCTGGCGGTAGGTGTAGGTGTACACGGTGTCGGCCACATTGTAGGTGCTGGGCATATACAGCAGCAGGATGTTGTCGTAGCCCGCCGCCAGCGCGGTGCCCACGTTGATGACGAACATCATCAGGATCATGGGCAGGATGGAGGGCAGGGTGATTTTGAACAGCCGCTGCATCCGGGTGGCACCGTCCAGGGCTGCCGCCTCATGCAGGTCGCCGCTGACCTGGGAAATGGCCGCCACGTACATGATGGAGCCCCAGCCGATGCCCTGCCAGATGCCCATGAGCAGGTAGATAATCCAGAACACGGGGGCCTTGTCGTTGGCGAACCAGTTCTGGTTTTCCGCCCCGAACACGTTGGTGAGGAACAGGGTCAGAGGGCCGTCCTTGGCCAGGAATTGGGTGAACAGGGAGCAGACGATGACCGCGGCCACGAAGTTGGGCATGTAGCTCATAGTCTGGCAGGAGCGCTTGAATTTCTTGGAATTGATCAGGCTCAGCATCAAAGCGAAGATGATGGGGGCCACGAAACCGATGGTGGCGCGCAGCAGACCGATGACCACGGTGTTGCGGATGGCCTGGAGGAAATCCTCGCCGGAGAACAAATCGATAAAGTGCTTCATGCCCACCCAGGGGGAGCGGAAGTAGCCGTCGATGACGTTGTAATCCTGGAACGCCATCACGATGCCGAACATGGGCAGGTAATGCAGCACCACTTCGTAAATGATGATGGGCAGGAACAGCAGGTACACCACCCAGTCGCGCTTCAGCTCCGTCTTCCAGCTTCTGCGGGAGGAAGCGGCCAGATCGTAGGAATTCTTTTTTGCCATTTCTCACACCTCCTGTCGCTTATCGGAAGGGATAATGATCCACGTAATACTGGTACAATTCGGTGATGCTGTCCACCCGGTACTTTTTCAGCACCGTGCACCACTTGTCCCAATCCTTGCCAAAGTTGGATTTGCCGGTGATAAAGTTAGCGCAGTTCTTGGTCATGTATTCCAGCGCCTTGGAGTGAATATCCGCGGCGGTTTTGGTATCGTCCTGATTCATGGCGTTGGTGGTGCGGCTGCCCTGGAAGAAGCCGGTGTTGGGGTAAAGCATCCAGGTGTCCAGGGAAGCCTGGAAGGTATCGGCGTAGCCCAGATCCACGCTGTCCACCAGCGTGATGCCGCAGCATTTGTT
>JAUNMW010000380.1 GCA_030537395.1 Clostridia bacterium
AAAAGGGCGCTCTGACTATTATAGCTATGTTGATTCTCGTCTTGCCCGGACTATGAAACGGCTGATCCAACAGGCGCAAGAAGACGGAGAGGTAAAAAACAACTCTGACCCGGATGCACTTCTTTGGGCAAGCTACGCCCTGATTCGAGGTGTTAACATCAAATGGTGTTTTCAGTGGGGTGAATCAGACATCATTGCTGAAAGTATCGAGGGTTTAAATGCCATGTTCATGCCAAATCCGGGTTTTGAATTAACCTGATTTTTGGATATATTCTGTATTTTTAAAAAACAGCAAACCATGCCCGTTTCACTACAAGCATGATTTGCTATTTGTAAAGAAGGGGCTGTAGCAAAATAGCCCTAAAAAACAAGAAGCCAAGGTTGCCCAAAAGGGTCGCCCTGGCTTCTTGTTTGTGGTAAAATAAATGTGTGAAAAATACATTACCGCAAAGAGATTATGGCACATGCAAGCGGAATGTGCAACTGTTAATTGATGAAAATTTTGCAGAAAAGGTAATCCCCGCAGATGACAGCGTACGGCTCTTAGATCAAATCGTGGAGGAGATGGATTTAAGTCAGCTGGAGAGAGCATATAACGTACGAGGTCGGAAGCCTGCAACAGAACCATCAACGATGCTGAAGATCTTGCTGTATGCGAACATGGAGGGGATCTACAGCTCAAGAAAGATTCGGACGGCATGCCAGCGGGATATTAATTACATGTGGCTGCTGAATGGAGCAGCGGCGCCGAGCTACCATGAGATAGCCCGGTTCAGAAGTCAGCGCCTGTCAGAGTGTGCAGAAGGACTGTTCTTCCAGTTGGTGGAGAAATTGGCAGGATATGGAGAGATCAATTATGAGCATCTGTTCGTAGACGGGACAAAGATTGAGGCTAATGCGAACAAATACAGCTTTGTATGGAAGAAAAGCACCACGAAATATGAGGCTCGGAATAACAAGAAACTGGAAGAGTGTGTGAAAACACTCTGCGGGAAATATGGAGAGCCAGCATGCAGTGAAGCAGAGAAATTGCTGGAAAAACTTCTGGGGAAAGTTACCGAACCCTTTGTTCACGGGAGAGGGCATCGGAAAAGTGAACTGCAGCGAGACATTGAGTTGCTACAGGGACTTCTGAAAAAGCGGAAGAAATATACCGGCTACCAGGAAACCTTTCAAGGCAGGAACAGCTTTTCAAAGACAGATCCGGATGCGACATTTATGCATATGAAGGAAGACCACATGCGAAATGCACAGTTGAAACCCGGATATAACATTCAGTTTGGTGTAGAGGGAGAGTACATAACCGGTGTCAGTGTTACTTCTGAACGCAGTGACCAGCTTACCCTTATTCCGTTCATGAAAAATCTGCGTAATCATGGAATCGAATATACAGATGTAACAGCGGATGCTGGCTATGAAAGTGAAGAGAACTACAGTTATTTTGAGACGATCTCAACAGAGTGCTACATCAAGCCTCAGAATTATGAGCGCAGCAAAACAAAGAAATTCAAGAGTAATATGGCGCTGCGGGAGAATATGTCATATGATCCTGAGCAGGATGAGTACACCTGTCAGGCTGGGAAAAAGATAAGGGCAAAATATGTCGGCAAGCAGAAAACCAAGAGTGGATATGAGCGCGAGGTAACTTATTACGAATGTGATGACTGCAGCCAGTGCAAATTCAAGAAGAAATGCACACGTGCCAAAGGAAACCGGAAACTGCAGGTGTCCAAGAAATTCATTGCGCAGCGGGCAGCATCATTGGAACGGATCACCAGCCCGAAAGGCATCCAGCTCAGGATGAATCGATCGATCCAGTCTGAAGGTGCCTTTGGTGTCATCAAGCAGGACTATGGATTTCGCCAGTTTCTCCTGCGGGGAAACAAAAAAGTTACCACAGAAATCCTCCTGCTTGCAATGTCTTATGATGTAAACAAACTGCATTCCAAAATACAGAATAATCGTACAGGAACGCAGTTGTTCATAAAAAATTCCGCTTAGTCTACGTGAAACTGAATAGATCGTCAATGTTGAGCAGGCCTTTTGGAGGTGTGCTCAAATTGTGGTCGCGGTAGTTCTCATTTCAGTGTGAGTTCTGCCGCTTTTCTTTGGCGGATTCGGTAAGAAAAAGGGAGCTGTGGCAAAAATCATTTTGCTACAGCTCC
>JAUNMW010000381.1 GCA_030537395.1 Clostridia bacterium
ATATTATATCACATTCTTTATCTTGTGTCCACTTCTAATTGGGTAATAGTATAAGCAGCAGCGATTTCCACCCAAAGAAAAAGAACCGACCCGAGCCGGTTCTTTTTCTTTGTATTTATTATCTTACGCTTTTCCGTTGCAGCCCAGCACGTCCACGATCTTGTGGCGCACCATGTCGCGCAGCGCGGCACGGGCGTCGGTGAGATACTGACGGGGATCGAAATGATCGGGATGCTCCACGAAGTGCTTGCGGATCATGGCGGTGAAGGCCAGACGCAGGTCGCTGTCGATGTTGATTTTGCACACGGCGCTGGTGGCAGCCTTGCGCAGCTGTTCTTCAGGGATACCCACGGCGTCGGGCATCTTTCCGCCGTATTCGTTGATGATCTTCACGAATTCCTGGGGAACGGAGGAAGCGCCGTGCAGCACGATGGGGAAGCCGGGCAGCCGCTTGCTCACTTCTTCCAGCACGTCAAAGCGCAGGGGCGGGGGCACCAGGATGCCTTCCGCGTTGCGGGTGCACTGGGCGGGGGTGAACTTGTAAGCGCCGTGGCTGGTGCCGATGGCGATGGCCAGGGAGTCGCAGCCAGTGCGGTTCACGAATTCTTCCACTTCTTCGGGACGGGTGTAACTGGAATCCTCGGCGGACACCTTTACGTCGTCTTCCACGCCGGCCAGGGTGCCCAGTTCGGCTTCCACGACCACGCCGTGATCATGGGCGTATTCCACCACGCGGCGGGTTTCCTTGATGTTTTCATCGAAGGGCAGGCCGCTCTTATCGATCATAACGGAGGTAAAGCCGCCGTCGATGCAGCTCTTGCAGGTTTCAAAATCGGGGCCGTGGTCCAGATGCAGCACGATAGGCAGATCGGTTTCCTGCACGGCGGCCTTCACCATGTTCACCAGGTAGGTGTGGTTGGCATAGGCGCGGGCGCCCTTGCTCACCTGCAGAATCACGGGAGCGTTTTCCATCTTGGCAGCTTCGGTGATGCCCTGCACGATTTCCATGTTGTTCACATTGAACGCGCCGATGGCATAGCCGCCTTCATAAGCCTTTTTGAACATTTCCTTGGAAGTAACCAGAGCCATATGTATCATCCTCCTCTTTTTTCCAGTAGGGTGAATCATTCCAATGCAATATTATACACGATCTTTCCTTTTTTGACCAGCCCCCGGGCAGGAATTATCCCACAGTTCCAATCATTTATTCCCTTTTTTATGAAAAAACCCCTCTTTCAGGATCGCCCGCTTGGTAAAGTAGTTCCACACCATCACGATGCCGGTTGAAAGCACCTTGTTGATCATATACATGGTTACGGTGAAGCCAGAAACCGTCAGCACCACAGCGTCCTCGCCCAAGACTCCCCGGAAGATCAGCATCAGCAATTCATTGAGAAACAGGCCCATCACGCTGGTGACAAGGAACCCCAGCTTGGCGGAATTCCCCTGATCCTTGGCCCCGCCGAACACCCACTTGACGCACAGCAGATAATTCAGGATCACAGAAATCAAAAAGGCGATGGGGGTGGCGATCAGCGTATCCAGCCCCACGGTATCCCGCAGGAATACCAGGCAGGCGAATTCCACCAGAAAGCAGACCCCGCCTGTCAGAAGAAAGCGCAATCCCTCCATCAATCCCGTATTCTTTTTCATAGGTCCTCCTTGGGGCTCTCCGCGTATTTCAGGGTGTCCCCATCGTCCCCCCGGGCATAGGAAGCGGACAGGATTTCTTCAATATTCATGGTGATCGGCTTTTTCCGCCCGGGCCGCAGAAAGCTCACCTGATCCCCATCGATCGACGTAACCCGGATATTCTGAAACTTCATGGTATCGGCAAACAGCGCTTTTACCGGGCATTGATGATCCAGGGAATACTGCAAAAACCGCCTGACCATCCGCAATCACTCTTGCCCTCTCGCATAGAAAATCACAGCGCTGCCGCTTTCATACACCACGGGGAACAGCGAATACAGGGCGTTCACGTTCGCGTTCTGGTCCGTCCGCTCCCAATCGGATACATAAATATAATCTACGCCGTACTTTTCCAGGATGGATAGATTTCCGGCAGGGTCGGTATAAAAGGCTTTCACGTCGGCGTGCCGCTGACTGGTGTTGTAGCCGTGATAATACAGCCACAGATCCGGGCCGCAG
>JAUNMW010000104.1:0-1181 GCA_030537395.1 Clostridia bacterium
GCGGCCTTTCCCCCGCCCGATTTCACCTATTTTCACCGGATGCAAAGCATCCGGCTTGGCGGCTTTCAGCCGCCGTGCCCGAAAGCGACAGAAGTGCACACCCGTTTGGCTTCAACCTCTTGCAAGAAACAGCGGGAGCATCGATTTCTCTACCTACCAAGCAACATCCGCTATTGCGGGTCCAGGGTGTTCAACACCCTGGTGGGGCACGGGGCAAAGCCCCGCCGTAACCCCTTGCTGGCATTGAAATCCATCCTTAAGAACATAATTGTTAACAGTTATGTACTCAAAGACAAAAGTAAACGTCCCTTCTCTGCCGCAGCAAATCCAAATTTGCAAGCTAAAAGCGGCGGAACGCTCCGCCGCTTAATGATATAAGCTTACTGATTACTGCTTCGCCCGTGCGGCGGCCTTTGCGCGCTGCTCGTGGCTCAGCTCCCGCTTACGCATGCGCAGGGACTTGGGAGTGATTTCCAGCAATTCGTCGTCGTCGATAAATTCCAGGCACTCCTCCAGCGTCAGAGGATGGATGGATACCAGGCGCAGGCTGTCCTCAGACGCGGAGGCGTTACGCATGTTGGTCACATGCTTGGCCTTGCACACGTTCACCACGATGTCGCCGGGGCGGCTGGATTCGCCGCAGATCATGCCGCCGTACACCGGCACCTGATTGCCGATGAACAGGGTGCCGCGGTCCTGCACGTTGAACAGGGCGTACTGGGTGGTTTCGCCGGTTTCATAGCATACCAGGGCCCCCACGTTGCGGTGGGGAATATCGCCCTTGTAATCCTCGTAATGATCGAACACAGCGCTCATGATGCCTTCGCCCCGGGTGTCGGTCATAAATTCGCTGCGGTAGCCGAAAAGTCCGCGGCTGGGCACCAGGAATTCCAGGCGCACCCGGTCTCCCCCGCCCATGGTTTCCAGGGTTCCCCGGCGGCGGCCGATCTTTTCGATCACGGCGCCGGCATAGGCCTGGGGCACGTCGGCCACCATGCGCTCCACGGGCTCCTGCTTGCGTCCGTCTTCATAGCGGTAAATCACCTCGGGCTTGCTCACCTGGAACTCATAGCCTTCGCGGCGCATGGTTTCGATCAAGATGGACAGATGCAGTTCGCCCCTGCCCCACACCTCGAACTGATCTGGGGTCTCGCCGTCCTTGACCCGAAGGCTTACGTCGG
>JAUNMW010000104.1:1191-11454 GCA_030537395.1 Clostridia bacterium
CAGTTCCCGGTACAGCCGGGCGCGGAGATGGCGGCTGGTCACGAACTGGCCTTCCTTGCCCGCGAAGGGGGAATCGTTGACCGAGAAGGTCATGGTCACGGTGGGCTCTGTGATGGCCACAAAGGGCAGGGCTTCCGGCGCTGCGGGATCGCACACCGTATCGCCGATGGAAATATCGGCCAGGCCAGTGAGCGCCACGATGTCGCCCATGCTCACCTGCTCCGCGCCAACGCGCTTGAGGCCATCATACAGGCTCAGGCCCGTCAGCCGCCAGGGAGCGGACACCTGATCGCTTTGCGCGTTGCAGCGCACCACCATCATGTTGTCCTTCAAGGTGCCCCGGGTAATGCGGCCGATGCCGATGCGGCCCACGTAATCGTTGTAGTCGATGGTGGAAATCAGCACCTGCGCCGGGCCGTTCGGGTCTCCCTCGGGCGCGGGGATATACTTCATAATGGTATCAAACAGGGGCCGCAGATCGGTGCCGGGCTGGTTTAAGTCCAGCGTTGCGGTGCCCTGCCGGGCGGAAGCGTAAATAATCGGCCGGTCCAGGGTTTCCGGGTCGGCATCCAGCTCGATCAAAAGATCCACCAGCTCGTTCACCACTTCGTCGCACCGGGCGTCGGGACGGTCCACCTTGTTGATCACCAGCAGCACGGGCAATTGCAAGCCCAGTGCCTTTTGCAGCACGAAACGGGTCTGGGGCATGGGGCCCTCAAAGCTGTCCACCAGCAGCAGCACGCCGTCCACCATCTTGAGCACCCGCTCCACCTCGCCGCCGAAATCGGCGTGGCCGGGGGTGTCCACGATGTTGATTTTCGCGTCGCCGTAATGCACTGCAGTGTTCTTGGCCAAAATGGTAATGCCGCGCTCGCGCTCCAGATCGTTGGAGTCCATCACGCGCTCCGCCACCTGCTGGTTCTGGCGGAATACGCCGCCCTGGCGCAGCATCTGGTCCACCAGGGTGGTCTTGCCGTGGTCTACGTGAGCGATAATAGCGATATTGCGGATATCGTTGCGAATCATGTGTGTTTCTCCCTCCAGTTGGCAAGAAAAGCCAACACTTTATTGTATATCGGTTTTGCGGCGTTTGTCAACGGGGAAACCGCTGATTTTTCAAATTTCTCAATGATTCACGCGATGGGTTTTCCGCATCCTGATTTCCCGGGGCCACTGGATAAGCAAAGGTCGGCTCAGCCTGCTTTCCCGTGCTTCTGCCCCGCCGTTTTCTTCCTGCCGCCGTTCTTTCCGTTTATCCATGTTGATCACCTCTTTCAAAATTTTTTCCAACCGACGGCAAAATATACAAAAAAGAAAACAAATGCGCAAAAAAATGCGGATTTTTGTAAATTTGAACTTGCATAATACTTGTTTTTATGATAAGATATTATCAGCGGATTTATCTACATAATCTGCCCCAACACGAACTACCGCGCGAGGGGGATGAATATGATTCATATGCATATTTTTCTGGTCGGAATGGCCGGCGCAGGCAAAACCAGTCTGGGGCGCAGATTGGCGCAGAATTTGAATTGGCGTTTTGTAGACACCGATCAGCGCGTGTGCGAAATGCTGGGCATGACGTCTGTGAATGAGATTTTCCAGACCCTGGGCGAGCCTTTTTTCCGCAACGCGGAAACGGGGGCCCTGATCGAATTGGTGGGCCAGCCTCCCTGCGTGGTATCCACCGGCGGGGAATTGTGCACATTCAATGAAAACGTGACGATCATGAAAAACCATGGTGTGATTATTCATATCGACCGGCCCCTGGATCAGATCATTTCCGATATCAAGACTGATCGCCGTCCCCTGCTGGCCGGCGGCACCCATGAGGATGTGATCGACCAGTACAACCGCTGCATCGGCCACTACCGCGCCGCGGCGGACTACCGGCTGGACAATTCCAAAGGCTTTGTGCTGGGCGTCAAGAATTTGACGGATTTAGTGGAATCCATCGAATAGTCAGAAGGAACGATGTGCCAGGGCAATGGTTCAATTGCCCTGGTTTTTCTATAACCAAAGCAACAAAGGGTTGCTTTTCATTTACGCGCTCCGATGGTAGAATAACCTCAGGAGGTGTTATTATGAACGCGAAAGACGTAATCTTGGAACTGCGAACGAAGCATGGTCTTTCTCAGGATGAACTGGCTGAAAAGGTGTTTGTGACGCGGCAGGCGGTATCCCGCTGGGAGAACGGGGAAACGACCCCCAACACCGATACCCTGAAACTGCTTTCCAGACTTTTTGACGTTTCCATCAACACCTTGCTGGGAGAGCCCCGCAAGCTGATTTGCCAATGCTGCGGCATGCCGCTGGAAGATGCCCTCCTCAGCCGGGAGAAAGACGGCGCCATCAATGAAGATTACTGCAAATGGTGCTATGCCGATGGAACCTATATGTACAGCAATATGGACGATCTGATCGACGTGTGCGTGGGCAATATGACCAGCGAAAGCTTTTCCGAGGAACAGGCCAGGGCGTATTTGAAGCAGGCGCTGCCCAAGCTGAACTATTGGAAAAAATATGAGCAGCTCAGCGACAATGGACAGTTTGAAGCGTTCAAGCGTCAGCTGATTCAGGAAATCAACGATCTGCGCATCGAAGGGATGCCCAAACTGGAAAAGCTGAACGCGCTGGTTGGAAGCTATGTGAACCTGGAATACCGCCTTCCCAGCGGGGCGCAGAGTAAATTTCTGGACGACGGAACCACTTATTTGGGGAATCAGTTGAAATCAGAATTTGACGGAACGCGGTGCTTCGGTATCCTGGCAAATATGGATTTTATCCTGATTTCCACGTATGAGGAAGGGGGAAAAAACCCCGAGCTGGTGCTTTACAAAAAGAGATAAATCTGCTTTTCAAAGAATACAGGGGAAGAACAGTTTTTGATCTTGACCGATCCGGTCCGCTGTGGTATGCTTGCGTTGTAAATTTTCCACGGAGGATGCTTTCATGAAAACTTTGCGGGCGGCTTATTATTATTACTTTCGCTTTATCGGCTCTGCTGATAGGGCATTTTGCCGCATGTAAGGTTTTTTGATCAGCGATCATAAGGCTTTGCGGTGAATGCCATCGCAAGGCCTTTTTTCATGAACAGCAATACACGGAATACTTTAGGAGGATAAACGCATGATTATTCTGCTCAAAAACCAGGCAAACCCCAAGCAGGTGGACAATCTGACGGCGTGGCTCAAATCCATGGGCTTTGATATTCATATGTCCCAGGGCCAAACCCAAACCATCATGGGCCTGATCGGCGATACTTCCCGGCTGGACATCGATGTGATCAAGTCCCTGGAGATCGTGGAGAACGTGCAGCGGGTGCAGGAGCCCTACAAGAATGCCAACCGGAAATTCCACGCGGAGGATACCGTGGTGGAGGTGGCCCCTGGGGTGAAAATCGGCGGCGGGAACTTTGAAATCATCGCCGGGCCCTGCTCCGTGGAAACGGAGGAGCAGATCGTTTATGTGGCCCAGCGGGTGAAGGCGGCCGGGGCCAAGCTTTTGCGCGGCGGCGCGTTCAAGCCCCGCACCTCCCCTTACGCCTTCCAAGGCCTGCATGAAGAGGGCATCCGCCTTTTGCTGCTGGCGAAAAAAGAAACGGGCCTGCCCATCGTGACGGAGATCATGGACGCCCACCATCTGCCCCTGTTCGAGGACGTGGACGTGATCCAGGTAGGGGCCCGGAACATGCAGAATTTTGAACTGCTGAAGGAACTGGGCCAGCTTCGCAAGCCCATCTTACTCAAGCGCGGTTTGGCCAACACCATTCAGGAATGGCTGATGAGCGCGGAATACATCATGGCGGGCGGCAACAGCAATGTGATCCTGTGCGAGCGGGGTATCCGCACCTTTGAAACCGCCACCCGAAACACCCTGGACCTGGCCGCGGTGCCGGTTTTGCACAAGCTGACCCACCTGCCCGTGGTGGTGGACCCCAGCCACGCCACCGGCTACGCCCATCTGGTGAAGCCCATGGCTATGGCCGCCGCTGTGGCCGGAGCCGACGGATTGATGATCGAGGTGCACAACGACCCACCCCACGCCCTCTCTGACGGCGCTCAATCCCTGACCCCCGATGCCTTTGACGACGTAGCAAAAAGCGTCTTCGCCGTGCAGCCTTATGCATGCCGGTAAGGGGACGTGTACTTTCCTGGAGCCCAGGAAAGTACCAAAGGAGGCGTATAGGAAACACTTTTACTGGCACACCGGCCTTTAAAACTGAGGAGATAATATATGACCACAAGAAAGCAAATCATAAGTGATTTTTACAGCCAGGCAAATGAGGACAGCAGGCTTCAAAGAAGCAGACATGGGCAATTGGAATATGCTGTCACCATGCATTACATTCACCGCTTTGCGTTTCCGGGAGCCAATGTACTCGAAGTCGGCGCGGGAACCGGCAGATACTCCATCGCCTTGGCGAAGGAAGGCATGCATGTTACAGCCGTGGAGCTGGCCGAAAGCAATTTGGCGGTGCTGCAAGAAAAAAGCAAAGGAATCGATCAGCTTACCGCCATTCAGGGCGATGCCACTGATTTAAGCAGATTTGGGGATCAGACATTTGACATGACCCTGGTGCTTGGTCCGCTTTACCACCTTTATGAAAAGGAGGAAATTAATCAAGCGATCGATGAAGCCATCCGCGTAACCAAGAAAGACGGAATCATCTTTTTTGCGTTTCTTTCGGTATTCGGCATCATGTACGCAAATTATCTCTTTGGCAATTGGGAAGCCGGACAGGAAGAAAATTTCACGAAAGATTATCAGGTTCGGCATTTCAAAGAGCAATTGTTCACCGGATATGATGTGACTGAATTTGAAAAGCTGTTTACCGAAAAAACCGTTCAATGGATTGCCACAACCGGGACAGACAGCGTGTTGGAGCCAATTGAAGATCGCCATGATTTTGAAATTTCAGATAAGGATTTCACAGCTTTTGTGGATTGGTATCTTGCTTTTTCTGAAAAGCGGGAATTGTTAGGAAATACAAATCATCTTTTATATATCTGCCGGAAGCGGTAGATTTCTGGTCAATGCCATTTCGATCATCATTTTTCGTTTATTTTGAGGAGGTGCCCTCATGATTTTCGGTATCGTGGGCTTGGGGCTCATCGGCGGTTCCTTGGCCCGGAGCATCAAATTTCATTCGGATCATACGGTATACGGGGCGGACGTAAACGAAACGGCCTTGCTCCAGGCCCGGATGGTGAACGCCATCGACGGGGAACTGACAGAAGAAAACATCGGGGACTGCGACGTGACCCTGATCGCCCTGTACCCTCAAGCTTCCGTGGACTGGGCGCTTGCCCATATCGACCAATGCAAGCCCGGCAGCCTGGTGATCGATTGCTGCGGGGTGAAGCGCTTCGTGTGCGACAGGCTGTACCCCGCCTTTGAAGGAAAGTCTGCTGTTTTTATGGGCGGGCACCCCATGGCGGGCCGGGAGCGCAGCGGCTTTTCCTTCGCCCAGGACGATCTGTTTGAAAACGCCAGCATGATCCTGGCCCCCGCCCCCGGCACGGACATTGAAACCATTCGCCGGGCCAAAGAGATTTTCTTATCCATCGGCTTTGGGCGCGTCCGCTTTACGACCCCGCAAGAGCACGATGAAATGATCGCCTTTACTTCTCAACTGGCCCACGTGGTCAGCAGCGCCTATGTAAAAACACCTCTGGCCCCCAAGCACAAAGGCTTTTCCGCCGGCAGCTTCCGGGATATGACCCGGGTGGCCCGGCTGAATGAAACCATGTGGACGGAGCTGTTTTTGGAAAACGACGATTTATTATTGAACGAGACCCAGCAACTGATCGACCGCCTGATCGAATACCGGGACGCCCTGCGGGATCGAAACGAAGACAGGCTTCGGCAGCTTTTAAAGGAAGGCCGGGAAATCAAGGAAGCCTTGGACGATTGAAGGGAGAGGACGGCCAACATGACGGCGCGCTTGGCAGCAGAGCGGGATTTGGAGCGGGTCAACGAACTTCGCAGACAGGTGAACGATTTGCACGTACAGGGAAAGCCGGATGTGTTCAAGCCCGGTTTTTCCAAGGAATTGCAGGATCATCTGTACACCATCTGGAGGGATCCGGAGCAATACATCGTGGTTTGTGAGCGGGCAGGCACGGTGGTGGGCTTTGCCGTGCTGCATCACATTTTCAAGCCGGAAAACCCTTTCATGCGGGAGCGGGATTTCCTGGATATTGATGAGTTTTGCGTGGATGAAGCCAGCCGACGGCAGGGAGCAGCCACGGAAATGATCGATTTTATCCGCGGCTTTGCGAAGGAAAAAGGCTTTCACCGGATTGAACTGAACATGTGGGAATTCAATCAGGGTGCGCTGGCGTTTTATGAGGCCGCGGGCTTCACTACCTACCGCCGATATATGGAAATGTTTGTTTCGTGATTGACAAAACTCCATGATAAAAAATCGAAAAATGCAGGAGAGGATTCATCATGGATCAGGTTCACATCAAAGCGTCCAGGGAATACGACGTGCTGATCGGGCCGGGGCTGATCAAGCGGGTCGGGGAGCTGACCGCCCAGGCGGTGAAGCCATGCAAAGCCGCCGTGATCACCGATGATACGGTGGAAGGGCTGTACGGCAAGCTCGTTTTGGAAAGCCTGAAAGCGGCGGGCTTTGCGCCCTGCCTTTGGTCCTTTCCCCATGGGGAACAGAGCAAAACCATGCGGACGCTGTCCTCCGCTCTGGAATGGCTGGGCGAAATGGAGATTTCCCGGTCCGATCTGGTGGTGGCCCTGGGGGGCGGCGTTCCGGGGGATCTGGCGGGCTTCGCCGCGGCGGTGTTCAACCGGGGCACCCGGTTTATTCAAATTCCCACTACTTTATTGGCTGCCGTGGATTCCTCCGTGGGCGGCAAAACGGCGGTGGACCTGGCTGCGGGCAAAAACCTGGCCGGGGCCTTCCATCAGCCGGAAATGGTGATTTGCGATACGGAGGTCATGGCCGGTCTGCCTCCCGAACTGATCCGGGATGGCAGCGCCGAAATGATCAAGTACGGCATTTTGGAGGACGCGGCGCTGTTTGATGCCATGAGAATAGGTACTTGGAAAAATGACATAGAAAGTTCTATCGCCCGGTGCGTCGTCATCAAGCGGGATTACGTGATGGACGATGAGCGGGACATGGGCAAGCGCCAATTTTTGAACCTCGGTCACACCTTCGGTCATGCGGTGGAAAAATGCTCGAATTTTACGATCACCCACGGCCAAGGGGTCGCCATCGGCATGGTGATGGCGGCGAAGGCAGCGGGGATGGATGCTTCCGCAATCGAAGCCGCCTGCCGATCCTGCGGCCTGCCAACTGCCAGCCCCTACCCCGCTTCTCAATTAGCGGAAGCGGCCCTCCGCGATAAAAAGCGCCGGGGCGGAAAAATCACGCTGGTGCTGCCGGAAGCAATCGGTAAATGCTTTCTCAAAACCGTGGATGTGGCGGAACTGCCCGAATATTTTGCCAAGGGCACGGGGGAAGCGATATGAACATCACGGTATATCCTGATCCCGTAGGGGGAAAGGTGACGGTTCCCCCTTCCAAATCCCACGTCCACCGGCTGCTGATCGCCGCCGCCCTGTGCCGGAAACAGGAAACGGCCATTCGCTGCATCGGGGAAAATGAAGACATTGCCGCCACCGTCCGCTGCCTGTCCGCGCTGAACGCGGATATTATCAGAGAAGATCAAGGGTTCCATGTGTACCGGGATTTCTCCCTGCACCGTTTCCCGGCCAATGATCAGCTAAATTGCGGAGAGAGCGGTTCCACATTGCGGTTTCTCCTTCCATTGTGCGCGGCAAAGCCCCATGACATGGAAGCCCCCATCATGCTGACCGGCTCGGGCCGCCTGCCCAGCCGTCCCAACGGCCCCCTTTTGGACGCGCTGCGCGACCACGGAGCCCAAATCCACGGCGATTTCCTGCCCCTGACCGTGGATGGCGGTTTGCAGGCAGGAGATTTTGCCTTGCCGGGGAACGTGAGCAGCCAATACTTTTCCGGCCTGCTGTTCGCCCTGCCGCTGCTGGAGGGAAACAGCACCCTGCGTTATACCTCTCCCCTGGAGTCCCGGCCCTATGTGGATTTGACTTTATCGGTGCTTCGTCAGTTCGGCATCCGCATCAAGGCAATAGAAAACGGCTGGCAGGTGCCTGGGAACCAGCATTACATTTCCCCCGGCGCTGCGGAAGCGGAAGGCGATTGGAGTGCCGCTGCCTTTTGGCTGGGAGCAAACGTTCTGGGAAACGCCGTGACCGTGGAGGGCTTGAACGACCATTCCTGTCAGGGGGACCAAGCGATTGAAACGCTGCTTTCCCGCATCGGCGGAGAAATGGACGTGACCGATACCCCCGATTTGATGCCCATTTTGTCCGCCGTTGCCGCAGCCATTCCCGGAAAGGTCACCCGCATCATCGGGGCCGCCCGCCTGCGGCTCAAGGAATCGGATCGGCTGGCCGCCATGGCGAAAACTATCCAGGCTTTGGGCGGATACGCGGAGGAGCTGCCCGACGGCCTGATCATTCACGGAATGAAACTGCGCGGCGGTACGGTGGACGGCATGAACGATCACCGGGTGGTCATGAGCGCCGCCATCGCCGCCACCGCCTGCCAGGGGCCCGTTACCATTTTGGGCGCCGAAGCGGTGAACAAATCCTATCCCGATTTCTGGAAAGACTTTGAAGCGCTGGGAGGATACATTCATGCCTGATTTTTCTATCGGGGACAAGCTGCGGGTAACGATCTTCGGCCAGTCCCACGGCCCCGCGGTGGGCTGCGTGATCGACGGCTTCCCGGCAGGACAAGCCATCGATTGGAACGCGGTGAACGCTTTTTTGGTCCGCCGGGCCCCGGGGCAGAACGCCTGGAGCACGCCCCGAAAGGAAGCGGACGCGCCGGAAATCGTTTCCGGCCTGAATGAAGCGGGAAAAACCTGCGGGGCTCCCATCACCGCCCTCATCCGCAATACCAACACCCGCTCCCAGGATTACCCGGATTTGGTGCATCTCCCCCGTCCCGGCCACGCGGATTTCGCCGCCACGCTGAAATACGGCGACGCCTGGGACTATCGAGGCGGCGGCTTCTTTTCCGCACGGCTGACGGCCCCCCTGTGTTTTGCCGGGGCGCTATGCCTGCAATATCTGTCGGAAAAGGGCATCCGCGTTTCCGCTCACATCGCCCGGATCGGCGGCATTTTGGACGCCGTACCGGACACCGCGCGTCCCGCCCTTCCCCTGTATGAAGCAGGAGCTTTCCCCGTGATCGATCCAGGGCAGGGCGAAAAAATGAAGCAGGAAATCGAGAACGCCCGACAAATGGGCGACAGCGTGGACGGCTCGGTGCGATGTATCGTTACCGGTTTTCCCGCCGGCATCGGGGGCCCTTATTTCGGCGGGCTGGAAGGAAAGCTGAGCCAGGCGCTGTTCGGCATTCCCGCCATGAAGGGCATCCTGTTCGGCGATCCGCAAACACACGGCAGCGAAAATAACGATGTTTACGGCATCGAAAGCGGCAAAGCCATCGCGTTAACCAATCATGCGGGCGGCATCCTGGGCGGCATCTCCACTGGCTTGCCCCTGCATTTCACCGTTTCCTTCAAGCCCACGCCCTCCATCGCCCGCCCCCAGCAAACGGTCAATCTGCAAACGATGGAGGAAAGCGCCCTGTCTCTCCAGGGCCGCCACGATCCCTGTGTGGTCCCCCGGGCCGTCCCCGTGGTGGAGGCCGTTACCGCTCTGGTGTTAACTGATTTATTGTTACAATAACGAAGTAAGGCCTGCGCGGCCCCTATTCGCCTTTCTCGGAAGGAGGTCTGTAGGAAAACGCTCTTTAGGCTCTAAAGCGCGGGTTCCCCCAGCAAGATCTAAAAAGGAGAATGAGCATGGAAATGAATTTGCAGGAAATCCGAAGCCAATTGGATCAAATCGACGATCAAATGACCGCCCTGTTCGCCAAGCGCATGAACCTGGTCACGGAAGTGGCCGCTTACAAAAAAGAAAAGGGCCTGCCCATTCTGGACACGGGCCGGGAGCGGCAGATCATCAACCGGGTGACGCAGGAAGCCGGGAAGGATTTGGAGCGGTACACCAAACTGCTCTACCAGACCATTTTTAACGTGAGCCGGGCCTACCAGGCGGAGCAGCTTCGGCCCCAATCCTCCCTGACCGCCCAATTGGAGCAGGCGGCGAAAAGCGCCCTGCCCGCAATGCCCAACCGGGTCATGGTAGCCTGCCAGGGCACGGAGGGGGCCTATTCCC
>JAUNMW010000105.1 GCA_030537395.1 Clostridia bacterium
TTAGAGGGCCTCGATGAACGCCTGCATCCGATTTGCGCTTTCTCTTTTCATCGTTTCGGTCACATGAGCGTACCGATCCAGCGTGAAAGCGGCGGTGAAGTGCCCCATGTTCTCCTGGAGGGTTTTCACATCGTCACCGGCCCGAAGAGAAGAAACCGCGAATGTGTGTCTCAAATCGTGGAAACGGTGATGTTCGATCCCTGCACCGGTCAAAACCTTCTGGAGAATTTTCCAAACTGTCGGCTGGGACAGGTGGCTTCCGTCCGCATGGGTAAAGACCAGATCAGGGAATCCCCCGTCATTCCAGACATCCCCCGCTTCCATTCGCTGCTGCTCTTGGAACTTCTTGTGTTCCTTGAGAACCTCCATGATGAAAGGTGCAGGAGCGATGGTGCGGGGTTTGTCGTTTTTCAGCGTCCCAAACTTGAAAGCCCCGCCTTTTTTGCGCGGCTGGAGAAGCTGCTTTTTTACATGGATCACACCCATTTCAAAATCCACACAGTCCCAGGTCAGCCCCAGCAATTCACCAGAGCGCATCCCGGTAAACAATGCAGTTTTGAACAGCGCCTCATGCTCATGGCCCTCCAGATACTTCATCAACTTCGTCAAATCCGGGGTATCCAGCGGCGTGATCTCTTTTTGACTAATCCGGGGCAGGATGCAGGCTTCCGTGGGATTTTTGGCGATACAGCCCACCCTGACGGCAATATCCAAGGCTTTGTGCAGGCACCCGTGGGTGTTTTTCACGGATTTGGGACTCAGCCCACCGTCAATCAGATTGTTGTACAGCTTCTGGATTGCGGGCGGCTTTAGACCGGACAGCTTGATTTCTCCAAAGGTTGGGTTGATATACAGCCGAACCTGAAGCTCATAGTTGTCCGCCGTCCCCTGCTTTACGTTTCCAAGGTAATCGCGCTGCCAGATGGTCAGCCATTGGGAAACCGTCATCCCACTGTCCTCGATGTATTCCTCACGGTCAATTTGGGAGAGGGCTTCCGTCAGCTTTTTTCTGACTTCTGCCTGCGTTTTCCCATAGATGGAATGCCTTTTTCCATTCACAGTGTACCTTGCTTCCCAGGAACCGTTATCCCGTTTATAGATATTTCCTTCGCCATTAGCACGTTTCTTCGCCATAATGTCCTCCGTTCTTCAACCAAACGGACAGCACGAGCTTAGAAATCAGGATTTTCTTTCCCACGTTGATGGCTGGAATACTGCCATCCCGGATCAGGCTGTACACCATCGGTTTGGACACTCCCAGGATTTCAGCGGCTTCGCTGACCGTTAAGGTTTGTTTTGTGCCTGGCGACATATCAATCTGTGCTATTTCGTTGTCAAGGTTCACGCGGGGATTGTTTTGCTCCCCGCGGCGCTGCAAACTCTGAATCGCAATTTCAACAATTTGCACCACCTGATCCTGAGTATACAACGGCACATCCTTTCCAGTCAACGATGTCGGTTTCAAAGGCTATCCCTCCCTGAATATATCTATTTGATACTGGCTGCTTCCGTGTTCTTCACGATCACTTGGAAGAACCTTGAGAAAGCGGAATAATTCTGATTTGGCGATCCGATAGGAACGCCCGACTTTTACGCCATGCAGTAGGTTTTCTCTGATGAGTTTACAGCAGGTTTTGGTGCAAATCCCAAGAACTGAACTGACTTCATCTAATCATGATCCACTGTAAACCAGCATCCGTGCTGGATTCCACATTGCCGTCGCGCCCGGAGGTAGCGGATTTACTGGCTTCAATACAGAAAGCAGTGTATTCCGTGCCATTGACTGTCACCCAATGGCGGGCAATAGAAGTGGATTGACTGCCATTGTTTTGCAGAAAAATGCCGGTGATGTTGCTACTTTCCTTGCCCAGCCGGATGGTTTCGCTGCCGGTAAAGCTGGAAGCGGATTGTACAGCCGCCAGTGATATTCCTCGCACAGCGGATCGAAGCGCAGTGACTTCTTCAATGGTTTCCTCATCTTCTGGCTCTTCATCATCTACAAAAGCTTCGGATTCATCCGATTCATTCGAGGCGATTTCAGTTTCTGAATAGGAATCGTCCACCCATTCTTCATTGGGATATTCCTGCGCTGACACGGTGGCAAATCCGGAAACGTAAAAGGTGCACATCTCTCCGGCTTCCGTTTCGACCCAATCCCACCAGTACAGATCGGTATAGGCATCCACCTCGTCATCCGTCAGCAGTTCTTCCTTAAGGTCATAGGGAGAAATATAGCCGGTCATGGGAGAATCGTCACCCATGAACCAAACCTTTGTGCTTTTCGGGCTCTGATGCTGGCATTCAGTAACCAGCAGGATGGAATCTTCTTCGGTGATCGTAAAAATGGAGTCTCCCGAGAGATTCCGCGTTTGATACACCTTTGTTTCCCGTCTGGTTAAGGCATAGGCATATCCGCGCAGAGCGATGGCGTCCTCCAGGGTCAATGCATCTTCCCCCTGTACGCTTATCAGATCGGAGCTTTCTTCCCAGAATTCTTCAGTTTCCCAAGAATCCTGCATTTCGTCTCCGTTATCCGAATCGTCCTTATACCAGTCGATCCAGTCATCTTCTACATCAGGAGCATCAGCGTAATCCTCAAAACCATCTTCGTCAGGTACGTCCGTTTCGTTCTCCCTGTTGTCCATGATTTCAGGATCGTCCGCTTCATTCGTCTCCAGGATGTCCATAGCTTCATCCATTTCCGCTGCCTCCGCAAGAACCGTGAATGGCATCATGGTGAACAGCAGCACCAGCGTCAAGAGCAGCGCAAGGCTGCGATTGACAAGTATTTTCATGTTCGTTCCCTCCTTTGTGGGTCGTTTATTGCTCAACCGCCAGAACGATCAGGCGTCCGTCCGCAGCGGCGTAGCTTCGGTCACAGGTAATCAGGGTCAGGATACGATCCGCGGAGGTCACTTCCACGCCCGTATCGTAGAGGGATCGGGCCTGGGCTTGCCGAATGAACGCCAGGAAATCGGCGTCGCTGGCAAAGCTGGCCGTGGACGGATCCCATTCGCCTTTCACCAGATTCACGACGGCAAAGACCTTGTATATGCCGGTGTGATACAGCGAATCCAGGTAGATGACGCTGTGATTTTCGTAAAAGGTTTTCTTCTTAAACGAAAGCAGCGGACGAAACATAAGCTCGCCGCTGCAGGTGTTGGTGATATGGTGCCCGTAGATTGCAATGTTCCGTCCGGGTGTCTGATAATCCGTCTTATTCAGGGAAAACAGCGTTCCAAGCTTGCTTTGCTTGCCGGTGAAGCTGTGGGTCAGATAGTAGGCTGTGTTATCCGAAAGAACAACGGGATAATCCACATTTGTTCCGGGGATTTTCAGCCACGCCACAAAATCACTGTTTTTTGCCTGGGCTGCCGTCAGGTCAACGCCTGTGTGACCGCCGATCTGATGGGGAAGGGCTGTCGGTCGTTCTTCTGCGTTTGCCGTGATTTCGGCAGACTGTTGAGAAGATGACGTAGTAATAGGTGCCCCCAGCGTTGATGTTGGCGTTTTTGTCGCTTTTGACCACGTTACCTCCGGTTGAGAAGAAACGGGTGGATTTGCTGCGCCGGTTTCTTTCGCCTGGTTCCCTGTGCTGGCAGACGGAATGGCCTTTTGTTCCGTAGATGGAACGGCTTCCTGCTCCGTGGACAGAATGTCCTCCTGTTCCAAGGTTTAGTTGTGCTTGGCGGATCGTCAATCGAAATGATTGCCATCTGTTCCTCTGTCGATTCCGGCGCTTCCTGGCTGGAAGGAAACCGCAATTCTTCCAGCAGGCTGTCTGCTTCTGCCTGACCATCGGAATATGCTCTGTTTTCTTCCAGGATGGAGATCAGGATGATCCCCATTCCACCCAGAAACAGCAGGATCACGAAGCAGAACAGAAGAATCTGCTGTGCTGGCTTTCGCGGGGTTTTATGCCGCAATGCTTATCACCACCCTTTTGCAAAATCAAAGTCATGCCGGACAGCCGCTTCGTAGTAGCTGCTCATGGTAGCGGGAGCGTTGAACAGGGCCACAAACCAATACTGCCGAATATTCAGCACCTTGCTTCGGCTCTTTTCCATACTTTCAAAGACATACTGGATGTGGGCGGAATTGATTTCCATGTACCGCTTGTGGACGATTTCGGCAGGCACCTTTTTTCCGCTGACGGTGAAGTATTCGCAGCGGGTGGACAGCACCTCAACCATCAGGGAAACGATGTTGTCCAGCGTCTCCCGGTTGAGTTCCTCACAGAGAATGTCATATTCAATGTGATCCTTAATCAACCGGGTCAATTCTCTGGAATCCAGCCTGCGCTGAACATCCGTAAGGCCGGTGGGGATGGTAACCGCCGTGTCTTCCTGAGCGGGGATTGATGGATGGATACTTGATTGATTCGGATTGGATGGATTCGTATTTGATTTTTCACTCTTTTCTTTTTGAGTGTTTGATTTATTATTATTTGATTGTGTGGTGTTTCCCAACGCAGGAATATCCAGTGAAGAAACAACCTGTGTTGGCTTTCCCGACACAGGCTTTCCCGACGCAGGATTGCCCGTTATAGGAAAAGCCGACGCTGGAATGGCCGACATTGGCCGATCTGACGCAGGCTTTTCTGACGCGGGTTTTTCCGGCGTTGGCGATTCTTCATCGGGCAATTCATCTTCCAGTGGCATATCGAAGGAAGTGACCGTGCCGCTGTCGTACTCTGTATCATCTCCATCCTGCGGCCCATTCTGGGGTTCCTCGTATATCCAGTAGATCGCTTCACCCAATTGCCCGTTTGCTTTCCTGGTCCGAAACCGAATCACATATCCCGCCCGTTCCAGTTCCTTGATGCCATCCCGAACAGAATCTACACCGTCCCGACAAATGCTCGCCAATCCCCGGATGGAATACCTCCACCGATCCGCTGGCAGGGAAAGCATGAGGGACAAAAGCCCTTTGGCTTTCAGGCTAAGCCTCCTATCCTGAAGATGGATGTTGGACATGGCGGTGTAATTGCTGTTCTTCTGGATTTTGAATATCTCCGACATGCCGGTTTCCTCCTTTCATAGGCTGTCGAACTCACCCAAGTTATCTTCCAGCACCTCTTCATCGCTTTTCTCTGGCTCCAGCTTTTCCATTTCCACAAAGCGTTTTTCCAATTCAGCCAAGGTATATGCATCTCTGAACCGTCCGATCCAACTTTTGCCAAGCTGTGCGCTGACTCGCTTTTCCATTTCGAGCAGACGCTTCCAAAGCACAGGATGGGATTCCCGGAAGAAGGCTTGCTGTGTGGGCATCCGAAAAGGGCAGCACCAGCATGTACAGTGGCTGCTATATGCTATGTTGTTATACAGGGAAAAGCCGTTAGCCCAGCAGACCAGGCGGGCAGAATCGCACGCATCATTCCATTCCATGAACGGATAACGTATTTCACTATGATGTCGGCGCGGTTTGATCAGATGCGTTTCATTTGGCTTAAGGGGGATGTAGTGTATGACGCTGCTTTCCTGCTCCATGCGGCATATTTCTTGGTCGATCACATTGTCGATCATTTCTATACAGCACCAGCGTTTACGACTGCGGGGCCAGCCGTTACCCACAAGTGGGATACCCAGTGCTTTCCGCTTTGCCCGTTGATATTGTGAATGAATCGGAGCTTCCAGCAGCATATATTCAAAGCTGTGAGGATGTTTCAAACAGGTGATATGGATGCTGCGTTCCTGATACAGCCATTGATCCAATCGCCATAGGTGTTCATATGCTTCTGGAAACTCCATACCGGTATCCGCGAACAAAACTGCGTCAATGGGCATTTCTTCTTCCACCATTCGCAAAAGGAGATAAGTGGAGTGGCAGCCGGTTGTGATTGAAACAACATGGCGGGGGCTATAATTTTCAGACATGGGCGTTACCTCTCTTTCTTCAACGGCCTTGCTGTTGCTGCCGCTTCTTCAATTGCTGCTTGTGCCAGCTCTCCACCAGACGGAGAATGACTTCTCCGACCTTTTCATCCGAATAGCTTTTCGGGAAATACTTGCGTATCTTGGGATTGCGCAGAAAACTCTGATCCAGGGGAGGTTTTTTCATTTCGGCAAAGATGTCATCCATCGCCTCCCTGTTCAGCTTGCCCTCCTGACTGAGCTTTTTCAATCGCTGGGCCTGGGACAGTGAAGGGGAAGTCTGAGCCTGTTCCAACGCTTTTATGATCTGCTCCTGCTCGTCATGCGTCAGGTAGGAAAGTTCAACCGCGGGATTAAATTTGATTTTCTTTTCATCCACCATTTGAAGCATGGGAGGAATAAGGTTGGTCAGGCGGATGAATCTATGTACCTGATTTCGACTGTCACCGGCGTTTTCCCCAATCAAATCAAGGGTTTGCAACTTCATCCCAACTTGGGATGAAGTTGGGTCGATGCTTTTTCCTTGCCTTCTGAGGGCTTCCAGCTTCATTTTGTAAGCAAAAGCCCGTTCGCTTGGCAGGATGTGTTCCCGCTGCAAATTGGTATCCACCATCACCAGAATGGCGGCGTCATCGTCCAGATTCCGCACGATCACCGGCATGGTTTCTAAACCGGCCAGTTCGCAGGCGCGTTTGCGCCGATGCCCCGAAACGATTTCATAGCCACCTTCCATACGGGGCCGCACGATACCGGGCACCAGCACTCCCTGCTGCCGTATGCTTTCCGTCGTTTTCTGCATCTGTTCATCATCCTGCACCTTGAAGGGATGATGGGGAAAGGGATGAAGCTCATTCAGGGGAAGATAGATGATTTGTTCCGTTACCTGTGTCAACCGCTCCCCTCCTTAAGGATGGGGGTAGGGTGTTCGTGGCATTTGGGCTTTTGTGGCAGAAAAAAAGGCGGCTTATCGGAATCATCCTCGCCGCCATACTTTTTCTCGCACATGAGACAGACTTGCCGCCCTTCGGGGATGCTCTCCCCGCATATCACGCAACGCTCGTCCATAGTCATTTCCTCCCTTTTCCATCGCCCGAAGCGGGCAACTTTTTGTCGCCTGGTTTCCAACCTGCTTTCCGAAGGAGCTGGTCGATCAGTTCCCGGCCCTTCTGCGTCCACCGCATGGTGATGTGGACAGATTGATAGGGACCATAATTACAAATGAATGTTTCTGTCTTGACATAGCCCTTCCCATCGTATTTTCGGTATAGGTGCCATCCATCTTGATTCTTGAACTGGACGCCCTGAGTATGGAGAAAATCGTTCAGCAGAGTGGCGGTCAATCCATAATCCTTTGCAATTGTCGTTGTGCAGTATGTATCCGGGGCGGACAGTACCTTATCGTAGTAATCTGCTTTCGGCTGCATCTGCCTGATCCGGCTTCCCTGATTGCTGATCTGGGTGTCCATATTGGTGATCTTGGTGTTCTGTGCCAGAATCGCCGCCGTTTTCAGGTTGATCGCGTCGTTCTGCTTCGCAATGACAGCAGCCTGCCGTTGATACTCGGCTTCCAGCCGTTTCCGTTCTTCCTCGCTGGCTTCCAGCAGCAGATAGGTGGAGCGCAGATTTCTGGAATCCTTCGCCGCTGTCCGGCGCATTGTTTCTTCCTTGGCAATAAAGCGCCTGCGGAACTGTCTGCCCGTTTCGGAATTTTGCATCATGCAGATCTCCTTCGCCATGTCCAGCGTGATCCAATGATCATGCAGGGGATTGGGCATGAGTGCTCCATCTGCACGTCGGACAAAAATGTCCGATGTTACATAATCCACGCCAGCCGCATACCGTCCCTCGCAGACGCGGGGGAACCACTTCCGGTACGGCGTTTTGACCCCCAGCGCCTGATGCAGCATGAGACCGGAAATCAGGGGCCGATTGTTCTTGTCGTACTGATATTGGAACTCAATCAGATCGTTCATACATCTTTCAGTCCTCTCTTTCGGAAATTGAAAAAGGCGACCAGAAAAATCATTTATTTCTGATCACCCAATACACACACAATGAATGAAATTACAATCATGGTAGATGGCGTTCTGGATTCCCCTCCTTTTTTCTCATCAGTACTTGACAAGGATGATGCGATTGATTAGAATATGATAAGAAAAAACGCACGGAAGATGTTCATCAATCCGCGAATGCTATCGAAGGTGCTCATCTGCAAAGCTGCTTGAGCATCTTCAACAGGGCCTAATAGTTATTGATTTACAAGGGTTTCCGGCTTTAAAGAACTGAAGATGCTCAAGATGCTCAAAGCTTTTTCCTCCCCTGTAAATGAACATCTTGCTGATCATCATGGAGGATAAGTATGGCAGATACCGATAAGCAAGAAGTCTTGAATGATCCCATTCCAAGGAGCGCCTGACGATTACCGGCTGGCGAATTATGCCGGTGTTAAGGATGACGCTGTTCAATGGCTCTGGTATCCTTATATCCCTGGAATGATTACCAAGGTGCAGAGGTATCCTGGAAGCGGGAAGCCTTCCATGCTTCTGGACATCATAATGAAGCGCCTACGCACCATGAGAAAGGAAGTGTGACGAATGATGTTTCAAGAAACCGAATCCGTTGAATTGAAGCAGGATTATGCGGAAAGCATCCGGAAGGATATTATCGCCTTTGCCAACACCAACGGCGGCACCATCTTTGTTGGCGTAAGGGACAACGGAGAAGTGATCGGTGTTTCCTCTCCGGATCAGATGATTCAGCGCATCAGCAACATGGTTCGTGATTCCATCAAGCCAGATGTGACCATGTTCGTGCATTATGATCCAGAGGAGGCAGACGGTAAAAAGATCGTGAAGGTTTCCGTCAATCGTGGGGTGGGAAGACCCTATTATTGGGAAGAAAAGGGGATGCAGCCGTCCGGCGTATATGTCCGGCAGGGAACGTCGGCTGCTCCGGCCACCGAGGTCTCCATCCGTCAGATGATCAAGGAAACAGACGGAGATTCGTATGAGGAAATGCGCTCGCTGGATCAGGGATTGAGCTTCACCTATGCTTCCGCCGCTTTTGCGCGGAACGGGTTGAAATTCGGCGAGCCTCAGATGAAAACGCTGGGCGTTCTGTCATCGGAAGGCATCTATACCAACCTGGGCCTGCTGCTGTCTGACCAGTGCCCGCACATCATCAAGGCCGCTGTGTTTTCTGGCGTAGATCAGGATGTTTTTCAGGATCGGCGGGAATTTACCGGCTCCCTGCTGAAGCAGGTGGATGACGCCTATGCGTTCCTCGATATGCGGAACGAAAAGACGGCAACTTTTGACGGTATTCACCGGATCGACCATCTTGCATATCCCCAGGCTGCCCTGCGTGAAGCACTGTTGAACGCGGTCGTTCACAGGGATTATGCTTTCTCTGCCAGCACGCTCATCAGCAGCTACGCGGATCGGATCGAGATCATTTCCGTAGGCGGCCTTGTGCGGGGGTTTTCCCTGAACGATGTGCTGATGGGCTTCTCCATCTGCCGGAATCCCAAACTGGCCAACGTGTTTTATCGCCTTGACCTGATAGAAGCATACGGGACTGGTCTCAAGAAGATCATGAGCGCTTACCCCGTGTTTGCGCCAGAAAAACTTTTGCAGGCGACGGATAAGGTATTCAAGGTAACGCTCCCGCGGCTGACTGTCATTCCTCATCAAACAGGAAATCACAAGGAAACTTATGAAGAAAAAGTACTTTCCTTCCTGGCGTCTGCCGGGTTTATTACTCGCATCGACGTGGAGCAGCTCACCGGACTGAGCTCCGCTTCCGCTTCCAGGCTTCTGCGCCGTTTGGTGGATGAGGGAGAATTGGAGGTCATGGGCGGAGGAAAGGCCACACGGTATTTCAGGAAACATCCAGAAGTGTGATGGTTAATTGCTCATGCACCATTTAGAAAATTGCAATTGACTTTATGCAGACATCAAAAAAGACGCTCATTTGACTCTGAACGTCTTTTCTACGTACTGGTATGAAGTATCCGCCAGTCAATTCTGCGGACATGAAATGAATGAACATGGTCAAGCGCGATATCTTATGGAAGCAGACTTTGACGAGCATAACAATTTTCTACCTTACTTATGACGCCATGAGACACCGACAAAATGAAGAAAGGCGCGCTGACATGAAGGCTGCGCAGCCGTGTAACAAACGAGGGAGATGAAAGAATGGAAAGGAAACTGAACGTTGCGCTGGTCGGCCTGGGTTTCGGCGGCGCTTTTGCGGGTATTTATAAAGCGCATCCCAACGTAGGCGAACTGACGCTGTGCGATACCAACCCGGAGGCGCTGAAGCAGACATGCGATTATATCGGAGGGGCGCGGACCGCGCAAAGCCTGGACGACGTTCTCTCCGATCCGTCGATCGATGCGGTTCACCTTGTCACGCCCATTCCGCTGCACGCGGATCAGAGTGTGGCTGTGCTGGAGTCAGGAAAGCACTGCGCTTGCACCGTGCCCATGGCTACTTCGCTGAACGACATCCAACGCATCGTTAAAGCAAAACGAATGTCGGGCAAGAACTATATGATGATGGAAACCACGCTCTATACCTATCAGTTTTTCTACGTCCGGCGTATGAAGGAAACGGGAAAACTGGGGAAAATACAGTTTCTGCGCGGCTCCCATTATCAGGATATGGCAGGCTGGCCGGACTACTGGATGGGGCTGCCGCCAATGTGGTATGGCACCCACGCCATCGCCCCGATGGTGGCGCTGTCCGGTTCGCGCATCCGCCGGGTCATCGCCTTCGGTTCCGGAACCATGGACGAGTCGCTGGTGCGGCGCTACGGCAATCCCTTCCCCATCGAAACCGCTTTGTTCGAGTTTGAAAACGGCCTTAAGGGCGAAGCGACGCGCTCTCTGTTTGAAACGGCGCGGATGTACCAGGAAGGCATGTTCGTCTACGGCTCTAAGCAAAGCTTTGAATGGGGGTTTTGCGATGGCGACGATCCCCTTATTACCGTGCTCTGTGATCCGGAGGGCGAAGGACGGGGACGCGCCACGGAGTATGCGGTGACGCCCATGCCGAATTATTACGCCGATCTACCCGAACAACTCTGGCCGTTCACTGTGGGCGGCAATTTCGATCCGCTCAACCCCCAGGATTCGTTGAAGAAAGGCGCGGGCGGCGGACATCACGGTTCCCACGCGCACCTGGTGCATGAATTTGTGATGAGCTGCGTTGATGGGCGGAAGCCCTGGATCGACGAGCAGCTTGGCGGCAATATCACCGCGGCGGGCATCTGTGCCCATGAAAGCGCCCTGAGAAACGGCGAGATGGTTATCGTTCCGGTTTTCTGAACGATTTTTACGTTCATCCGCCGTTATTCGGCATGGGTTCACGCTTTCAAAAGGAAATGAGACGAAGGAGAAACCCTTGCCACGCGAAAAAACCCTGGAAGGGCAAAAAAATACGCCTATCAAAAGCGTTCATCATTAAAAGTCTGTATTTATCGCTGAGTTTACCTTGAATGAAATAGCACAGATGATATGTCGTCA
>JAUNMW010000382.1 GCA_030537395.1 Clostridia bacterium
CCACGGGCTTTTCAGCAGGCTTCTCCTCCGCCTTCTGGGCAGGCTTGGTTTCAGCAGGCTTTTCAGCGGGCTTTTCCTCCGCCGCCGGTTTCTTTTCAGGCGCGGCTGCCTTCGCCGCGGGAGCGGTCTGGGCAGGCTTTTCGGCTTTTACAGGCTTCGCGGCGGGCTTTTCCTCCGCCTTAGGCTCAGCCTTTTCTTCTTTCTTTTCCTCAGCGGGCGCGGCTTTTGCCTGCGCGGGAGCCTTCGGCGTCTCCTGCTTGCTTTCCGCAGGCTTCGTTTCCTCCGGCTTGGGCGCTTCCGCTTTCTTTTCCTCCGCCTTCTTTTCGGGCGCAGGCGCTTCGGGGGCTGCCGGTTCGTCTTCATCCGGCATCGTCCAGGCCTTGGTATGCTGCTTTGCCAGCTCGGCTTGTTCTTCCTGGCGCTTCCGGGCCTTTTCTTCTTCTTCTTCCCGCTGGAATTTGGCTTCCTGCTTGCGCAAAGCCTGCATCACGCCTTCCAGACTCCGCCGGATCCGTGACGCCTCCTCCAGAATCGTGCCCGCCTGCTGATTGATTTCCTTTGTGGCCTCAGCCAGTTTCACCTTGGTCATTCGATGCTTGCACCCCCGCGTTTGGCATGTAATTTAGATTGCGATTTATCCCTGATGATCATTCTGTTTCGGGCTCCGCGGCCCGTGATGTAAGCTTACGCTTCCGCATTGGAAAGCAGCTCCGCCATCCGGCTGCACAGCTTTCCTTTTTTCACCGCGGCAGCCATCCGGTCCTCCTTGCCGCAGGCGCGGGATATTTCCCCTGCCGGCAGCATATGCGCCGGAACGCCGCGATAAGCGCAGGCGTCCAGAATTTTTTTCTTCGTCCCCTCGGACGCGCCCTCGTCCAGCAGCACCAGGCCCGCCCGGCCGGAACGGATTTCCTGCAAGGTCAATTCAGCCCCCAGGATGATCTGTCCGGAGCGGCTGGCCAGGCCCATCAGGCCCGATACCGGCGTCATCATGCGTTCTCCAGGGCCTGCAGCTCCTGAAGCAGAGAAGCGTGAGCCTCTTCCCCCAGGGGGCACTCAAAAGCCCGCTCCAGCTGTTTTTGCTTCATGGCCCGTTTCAGGCAATCCGCGCTGCGGCACACATACGCGCCCCGGCCCGGCTTTCTGCCCGTTAAATCGATGGACACCGCGCCCTCCGGCGATTTGACCACCCGCAGCAATTCCTTCTTGGGTTTCATTTCCCGGCATCCCACGCACATACGCATGGGCACCTTCTTTTCCTTCATGGCGTACCCTCTTATTCGATCTCGTCGTCCTCGGGCAGCTTATCGTAATCCTCGTATTCATCGGCGATCACGGAGCCGTTGCCTTCGGTGATCCCGCCGGCCACCTGGCCCAGCAGCTCGTTGTACTGGGTCTGGGATTTGATATCGATCTTCCAGCCGGTCAGCTTGGCGGCCAGACGGGCGTTCTGCCCTTCCTTGCCGATGGCCAGGCTCAGCTGGTTATCCGGCACCACCACGCGGCAGATTTTTTCTTCATTGCTCTGAAGCACCCGTTCCACGAAGGCGGGGTTCAGGGCGTTGGCCACAAATTCCGCCGGGTCGGCGCTCCACTTGATGATATCGATCTTTTCGTTCTTGAGCTCGGATACTACCTTGTCCACGCGGCTGCCCCGGGGCCCCACGCAGGCGCCTACGGGATCGATCATAGCGTCCATGGAAGCCACGGCCATCTTGGTGCGGCTGCCAGCCTCCCGGGCGATGGATTTGATCTGCACAACGCCGGTGGCGATTTCCGGCACTTCCATTTCAAACAGGCGCTTCACCAGGCCGGGATGAATGCGGCTGACGGCCACCTGGGGCGCCCGGGCCGCGTCCTTATTGGTGCGGTACACCTGCAGGACGTACACCTTGATATGGTCGCCGGGGCGGTATTCTTCGCCGGGCATGAATTCGCTGCTGTCCAGGAAGCCCTGGGTGCGGCCCAGTTCCACATAAACGCCCTTGGCGTCCACCCGCTCCACGATGCCGGTCAAAATCTCGTTTTCCTTTTCGATGTATTCATCATAGATCTTGCCCTTTTCCACATCCTGCAGCCGCTGGCGGATCACCTGCTTGGCGG
>JAUNMW010000383.1 GCA_030537395.1 Clostridia bacterium
TTGAGCTTGCGGATACTCACCACCCTGGTGGGGTCTGGGGTGAAACCCCAGCGTAACCCCTTGTTTGCTTTTAAATTCACCCTTGATAACAATACTGTTAACAGTATAAAAGGCAATCGTATCAGCATAACGCAAACAAAAATCGGCTCCATGCAAATTCGGAAACTTGCATGGAGCCGATGCTTCAAAGCCTTACGGCTTCAGTTCCATATACAATCCGCGGTACTGTTGGGCGGAATTATCCCAGGAAACGTCGGTGGTCAGATCACGCTGCACCATCTGATCCCAGCACCAGCGGTTGGTGAAGTAGAGGGTCTTGGCGCGGTTGATGGCGTCCAGGAGCAAATTGGCATCGTAGCGGTCAAAGGTGAAGCCGTTGCCCTCGTTGGTGTACTGGTTGTAGGGCTGCACGGTATCCTTCAGGCCGCCGGTTTCGCGCACGATGGGCACGGTGCCGTAGCGCATGGCGATCAGCTGGGTCAGGCCGCAGGGCTCAAACAGGGAGGGAACCAGCAGGGCGTCCGCGCCGGCGTAAATCTGGTGGGCCCGGCCCTCATCGTACATGATGTTGGAGCATACGCTGCCCTTATAGGCGCTTTCGTAGTAGCGGAAGGAGTCCTCATATTTGGCGTCGCCGGTGCCCAGCACCACCACTTGGGTGTGGCCGTCCATCAGGGCGGGCAGGATGGCATTCACCAGGTCCAGGCCCTTCTGGTCGGTGAGGCGGGAGATGAGGCCAATGACGAACATATGGTCGTCCTGGGCCAGGCCCAGCTGCTCCTGCAGGGCTTTTTTATTGGCTTTTTTGCCTTCCAGAACGTTGGCAAGATCATAATTGACTGCCAGACGGGTATCGGTGGCGGTGTCCCACTGCTCGATATCGATGCCGTTGACAATGCCCCGCAGTTTGCCGGAATGATAGCGCAGATGAGCGTCCAGTTTTTCGCCGTAGAAGGCCGTTTGGATTTCTCCGGCATAGGTGTTGCTGACGGTGGAAATCATGTCGGCGTAGGCAAGGCCGCCTTTGAGCATGTTGGCGTCCTCATAGCCCTGCTTCAGCGCGTCCTTGTTGAACACATAGTCCGGCAGATTGGTCCAATACTTGATGGTGGGGATGTTGTAAACGCCCTGGAAGCGCAGGTTGTGAATGGTCAGGATGGTGCGGGCGCTGCTCAGGGCCGTGTTGGCGAACAGCGTGCGCAGATACACCGGCACCAGGCCCGCCTGCCAGTCGTGGCAGTGGATGATATCCGGGATCCAGTTCATATAGTTCAGCGCGGCCAGCGCGGCCTTGCCGAAGAAGCAGAACTTGGGAATATCGTCCACCAGGTTGGTGTAGGGATTGCCGGAGGTGAAGAAATCCTCGTTATCGATGAAATCGTACACCACGCCGTCCCACACGTATTCCATGATGCCCACATAGAAGGACCGGCCGTCGGCGCACAGATCCATCTGGAACGCGCCGCGGTATACCATCTTTTCCTGGTACTTCTGGGGGATGCACTTGTACCGGGGCAGGATCACCTTCACATCGCAGTTTTGCTTGATCAGGGCCTTGGGCAGGGCGTACATCACGTCGCCCAGACCGCCGGTTTTCACAAAGGGATAACATTCGGAGCCGATGAAGGCCACGCTGCGCCGGGGCTGGGGCAGAGGCATGTCCACAGGCTTTTCGGCAGCGGGAGCTTCTACGGGGGCTTCCTCCGCGGGAATTTCGACGGGCTTAACTTCCTCTGCGGGAGCGGCTGCGGTCACGGCTTCGGCGGGCTTTTCAGCTTCCGGCTGGGGCTCGGCCTTTTTCTTTGCCGTCTTTTTTACGGGCTTCTTTTCAGCGGCCTTTTCGGAGGCGGCTTTCTTTTCCGCGGGCTTCTTGGCAGGTTTCTCCGCGGCTTTTTCCGCTATGGCTTCTTTTTTCGCGGCAGGCTTTTTCGCAGGCGCCTTTTTGGGGGCGGACTTTTTTACTTCGGCGGGCTTTGCCGCTTCTTCAGCGGGCGCGGCCTTTTCTTCTATTGTATCCTCCGGAGCTGAGATTTTCTTCTTCGCAGGCATGATGCATTTCTCCTTTTTTCTTTACGCCTCGTCTGTCTCTCCCGTCCTGTA
>JAUNMW010000384.1 GCA_030537395.1 Clostridia bacterium
CTCTATAGTCAAACATTTACATCATATCAGACACGGAAATTTGCAAGTGTCCCGGATATTTCCTTGGATCGTTATCGCTTCCTGCAGTCTCTGAGGCGGGAGGAACCTATTACTAAACTTTTCTGCGTGGGCGATGATTGGCAGTCCATCTACCGCTTTGCTGGCAGTGATATGGCTCTTTTTAAGTCATTTGAGAAGTTCTTCGGTTACACCAAAAAGTGCCTGATGGAGACCACGTATCGTTTCGGAGAACCGGCTATTAAGGATTCCTCTAAGTTTATTTTGGCTAACCCGGAGCAGGCCATAAAGAATGTTCATTCCTTCCGGGACGATGCCGAGACCAAGCTGGACTTTGTATCTACACGAGGTCGCGAGGGCGTTGTGGAAACCGTCAAGCAGCTGGCTGATCAGATAGCGGCAGATAAAGATATTCTTTTGCTGGGCCGTTATGGATTTGATGTCAACGTTTTCAAAAATACGGATCTGACGATTCATGAAGTGAAGGATGGTGTCTATGTTACTTATGGCCATCGTCGAATGAACTTCATGACCGTCCACCAGTCCAAGGGGCTGGAATGCGATTATATTATCCTCCTAAACTGCAATGGAGGCACTATCGGTTTCCCGTCTCAGATTAGCGACAGCCCGGTACTTAAATATGTCCTGAGCGAACCTGATGTCTATGCCTTTAGTGAAGAACGTCGTGTTTTCTATGTGGGTATTACCCGAGCCAAGAAACACACGTGGGTTCTTTATGATATCAACAATCCTTCTCCTTTCATTCGCGAGTTTATTCACGTCACTGGAACTGATGAGCAGAAAACCAAAGATATTCCAGAATCAGAACGTTGTCCAAAATGCCATTGTGGTCGTGTCCATATAGTTAAGAAAGGCGTAGCCGTTAATGGCAATCCCTATTCTGTCCTAACATGCAGCAATGAAAAATACGGATGCGATTACCGAGAAACAGTTTTTGTTAATCTAAATTCTACTCATCGTTCATCAAGAAATAGAACAAGGATCAAGTAACAGAGCTGCTCTAAACAAAAGTAGAACTTACTGATTGATACTCTCTCGTTCTGTACAAACAAATGTAATTTTTCGTACACCTACACCTGTTTTGGGGATATGATAAAGATCATCTCCCTTCACTTTGCCAATGATGCTGATAGTTTTGAAATCGTCAGCAATTTGCTGACGATTTCAAATACATGGATTCTCCACATATTCCGAACTCTTCAAAGTGTTGAATAATAGCCGTCCATGCGGCCGCGGCGATTTTGTGCGGGACGAAGTCGTTTAACGGTTTTGCAGCGGTTTGTCATTGCGAATGAATATTTTCGTATCTTTAGCCCAATCAATACATCAAAACCATGGCTGAGGCAAAAACATACCCTTGCGAGAACTGCAAGCTGCGGGCACATTATGATCGGAATCCGAAGTCGCTGATCGGGCGGTTCTGGAGGTGGCATATCAATTTCTGCCCGGGATGGAAGGATTATTTCACACATCAGGAGCCCCAGGTGCAGGAGGAGTTGCGGAAACGATACGGATTTGAGAAGTATCGGTAGATCTCCCTCGTGCCTGCAAGGGCATGAAACTATTTCTCTAAAATGTGATTTTTAGGCCAAATCACTTTCCGAAAATGTGATTTTATGCCTATATTTGGTTCCGAAAATGTGATTTTCACCAGGGACATTACCAAGATGCAGTTCTCTGGGAAGTCCAGGATTGATGAGACCCACAGGTTATGTGATGTCATTGGGACACACTCTGCAAGAAGAACCTTTGTGGTCCATGCACTGGAAATGGGTTGGTCTCCACAACTGGTGATGTCCTACACTGGACATGAAGACTATGACACAATGAAACCATACATTGCACTGACTGACAAGACCAGGAAGAAGATGATGGAAACAAACTTCTGATGATATGAAACAGATGAGATGAAAGGGAAATGGCTCCAAGGCTGTTTCCCTTTTTCTGTATGGGAGGGAATGGTAAAGAACAAATGATTATCTTTGTGGAAATGATTACCGAATTTAATTTGACAGTGCAACAGCACTATCGGATGTAAAGTTAAACATT
>JAUNMW010000385.1 GCA_030537395.1 Clostridia bacterium
CCCTTTTTCTCCGCGCTGTACCAGTATTGACGGTATCCCGGCAGGTCCAGCGTCAGCTGATCCGGCTGCATTTTTGTTTCCTGAAGGCAGAAAAAGTCTGCATCGGCAGACTGAAAATAGTCCATAAACCCTTTGCCCATGCAGGCTCGTAAACCGTTCACATTCCACGATATAAATTTCATTTGTGTTCCTCTGTAATTATCGGTAATCATTTAAATGAATTATACACCAGCTGATCATCCTTCTATGGATGTCTGCCGCTTCTGTCTGCGTTTCAAATTTCCATAGTCAAGAGAAAGTGATAAAAAGGGATATGTGATTCTTGAGCCGCATTATAGGCTCAAGAATCACATATCCCAAACGCTATAACAAAAAAAATAGGAAGTTCCTAAAATTATTTTGGACAAAAGAAAAGGAGCTTCCTATGACAAGAACTGTCTCAATTAGTATAACCTTGGAAATAGCAGGAAAAAGCAAGGATGTGATTCACGCAGAGATTCATCCAGACCAGATCGGTGAAAACCTGAAGAAAGTGACGGATCAGGTGTTTCGGTCAGTAGGAACTGGCGTAATAACGTATCTGGATGAAGAAATCAGGGAACATGAAGCCAATGGGCTGAAAGTGCTGGGAACAGAAAGCCGAGAATTTACCACAATAGCCGGGAAGCTAAGTTATACGAGAAGAATCTACCGGAGCAAAGAGGGAAAGCGGATCAAGCCGGTTGATGAACTGCTGGGACTGGAGAAATATTCACGCCGGGATAAGAATCTGCAGGAGATGAACTGTGCCTTGGCCGGTCGTTCAAATTATCGGGAAACAGCAGCAATCAGCACAATGATTACACAAAAATATATCAGTCCAGCAACAATCAGCAGAGACGTGAAGCGGGTAGGCCTGCGCTTAGCAGAAAGTGATAAGAACTTCTATACCGAGGAAAAAGGGACACTCAAAGCGAATGTTCTGTACGGAGAATCTGACGGTATTTTTGTCAGGCTCCAAAAGGACAAAGCAGGGAAAAAAGCTGCTGAAATCCGAGCCGCCATCACTTATACCGATAAAAAATGGCTGTCAGGGAACAGAAAGAAGCTCACGAACAAAATGACACTTACGGCAATGGATGTTTCTTCCCTGCAATGGCAGGAAATGGTCCGAAACCATATGTTTGCCAAATATGATCTTTCAACAGTAAAACTTATGGCCGTCGGTGGTGATGGCGGAAGTTGGGTGGGTTCCACCTTCAATTTATGCGGAGTAAGTCATATCGAGCGTGTTCTGGATCCGTTTCACATCAAGAGGGCTATTCGCTCAGCATTCAGCGATGCGATAGATCTTTCGCCCGTTTACGACACCTTGTTTCATCATGGATTTTCTGCTGTTTCTGATACACTGACTCCCCTGGTCAAAAAAGGGAAGCCCTCGATCCGCAGCGCCAGACTTAATTGTCTGAGATACCTCGAAAACCATCAGAATGAGATTCTTCCTCTTTCTGAACGAGGTCTTCCCTTTGACCGACTTTGTTCTTTGGGTTGTATGGAATCCAATATCGGTAAAACTATTGCTTTACGTATGAAAACCCGCGGTTGCAGCTGGTCAAGATCCGGCGCTCAGGCTATGTCTGCCATTCTCTGCCATTTGCCCGAATTGTTCGATCATTCTTTCCATTACTGCGATTTCAAAATATTGAACGATATCATCATTTCTTCCCACCGCCGCCGCCATCCTCAACCGCAGCTTCAGGTCCATATTGCTTCTTTTCCCATTGTTTCTTCTGGGAAGGCTTCTGCACCTTACTATTCTCTATTCAAAGGTATAATCAATGGCAGTGAACTTCCATAATCCATGGATATTTGAAACAGACTCGTCTCAAACATCCGGCGAATCGTGGGGATATCATGCGTTTTGGTGAGTGCCAGCATCAAAAGGATCCTGGCCTTATGCGGATTCAGCGTGTCTCCGGAAAGAACGTTGGCCGGGATGGCATCGTGCAGTGTGACGATGCCGTCATGAATTCGGGATGTGATCACGATGGGTTTTCCGCAATTTTCCATGTTCCGGACTTCTTCTTCCCATTGCAGACTCAT
>JAUNMW010000386.1 GCA_030537395.1 Clostridia bacterium
GGAGCTGCCTTGTCCGTAACTTCGGAGAGTACGACAAAGACCGTGTGACGATCAACGACGACATCTGCGCTACGGCAAAAGGCTATGAGGTTCTTGCCGCCCAGCGCTTACGCCAGAACGGAGGTACCGTATGAGCAGGCAGATCATTAACACCAATATTCGTTTGAATCTGGAACGGGAAGAAGATCGTCGGGCGTGGGAATATCTGCAAGGCATGGACAGAAAGCAGTATAAGTCTTATACCCGTGCAGTCGTTGCTGCGATCAATGATTACTTCGGCAGGCAGATGCAGCTTGCCGAAGACCCTTATCTGGAAACGAGAGAAAAAGAAGACGCTTTTCTTCAGAAAGTTTTGGAAACCATTGAAAAAGGAATGGCGGAATCCAAGCAGGACGGCTTATTGTCTGCCCTGCTTGCTCTCCAGAACGGAGCTTTAGCCCATCCGCAGGAGCAGGAGAAAAACAACGCAAGCGAGGAAGATCTGAATGCCGCTTTGGATTTTCTTGACAGCTTTTGATGAGCTTCACAAGAAAAGTTCACACAATTGTTTACAGCAGCGATATTGACAATATAACGGTATTCCGCTATAATATAAATACAAAGGAAGGGATGAGACACAGCGATGGTTATTAACGAATTGCTTGAACAACGGCACATGAGCAAATACAAATTAGCACAGTGCAGCAATGTGCCGTATACAACCTTGAACGATCTCTGCAACGGAAAGACGAGTATAGCAAAATGCAGTGCAGAAACTGTATACAAGCTTGCGAAAGTGCTTAACATCTCAATGGAAGAACTTCTGAGCAAAAAGGAGGCATGAATATGATTTATACAATCGATGAGCTTCGGAAGCGCATTGTTCCGATCACACAAAAGTACAAAATTCCTGCCGTATATCTTTTCGGCTCGTATGCAAGAAACGAAGCAACGGACAAGAGCGATGTAGATATTCTTATTGACCGGGAAGGTTCCGCTATTCGTGGAATGTTTGATATGGGCGGTCTTTATGCCGAACTCCGTGAAAGTGTCGGTAAAGAGATTGATCTTGTTACGCTTCAGACGCTTCGGCAGAAAAGTACGAAAACCCGTACCCCATGGTTTGTAGATAATCTTGAAAAGGATATGGTGAGACTATATGAATAACAGTGATATTCAGAGACTTCAGCATATCCGCAGATATTGCGAGGATATTGCAGAGTTTATTGAAAGATTTGGAAAAGACTTTGAGACGTTCACAGAAGACAGGGCATTTTCAAACGCCGTGTCCATGTGCGTCCTGCAAATCGGAGAACTGGCAAACGGGCTTTCCGATGAATTCCGAGAGGAAACAAAAGGCGAAATGCCTTGGGGAATGATCCGTGGTATGAGGAACTGGATCGCCCACGCTTATGCCGAAATGGATGAATCCATCATCTGGGAAACGGCAACCAATGACATTCCCGGACTGCTCGCTTTCTGTAATCGGATCATCGAACAGAACCTTGAAAAAGAGCCGGTCGGCAAGCCCTCTGTATTGGCAAAACTCCACGCCGAACGAAAGAATCCGGAAACGGTACAGCGAAAGCCCGGTGTAAAGAACCGGGATGATTGGGAACGCTGATCCCCTCCGGCATTAACAGTAAAAACAGAATAATTACTGCCATTTAGAGAAAAAGTGACAGTAAAACACACGGCAGTGACTGCTGCTTTTCCGAGTAAAATCGGAATTGTCAGCGGCCACTGCTATTTTTATGCTCTTTTGGAGCTAATCTTGTATTTTTTAACACCAATTTACAGCTATTTTAGCAGAAAGGAAACTCAATGGAAGAAAACGAAAAGAAACTGATTCAGGCACAGCACAGACTGGAAGAAGCACAGGCACGGGACAGAGTAAAGGAACGTAAGGCAAGAACACGGCGGCTCATTCAACTGGGTGCCATTCTGGAAAAGGCTTATCCGCCTGCGGCAACAATGGATTTGAAGAAACTGGAGGACTATTTATTTTGGACGCTAAAATGAGAACGAGGACGGAGGCACTTCGGGAGACCGGGGTGCTTTCTTTTTTTATCCCGAAGGGCGCACTTACTCACCAC
>JAUNMW010000387.1 GCA_030537395.1 Clostridia bacterium
GATCATATTACTTACCAAACAAAACGGCGATATTCAGGTGGTGAATCGTGCCGGGGAACTGGTATTTGATATTCCGGGAGAAACAGGTATTTATAGTGTCGAATATATGGAATATGGGGATGGATGTCTGCTCTCCAACAGCACTAATACGCAGGCGTATCTGCTGGACGGAGAAGGGAAGCTGATTCGAACCTTTGATAACCCGGAATTCTGTAGAAGGCTGTATCACATGGAGCCCTACCGTGATGGATTTATTTTTTTATCTCCCGGTGAAGATGAAGACAAAAACGATGATCAGTTTCTGATCTACGATAAGGAAGGGAACTTGACGGAGTCTGTATCCGCGGCAGGTATTCGAAATCTAAATATTGATGACAGGGGAAACGTAGAGGGCCTCCCCTCCGAAGACCTTGGCGGAGAAATCTGCAGCGGATTTGTATCTGAATGTAACATTAATTACTAAAACTTCCCACACCTTAAAGGTGTGTTGAGCCTTGAAAACTCAATAAAAAAGGCAATTTAAAAGGCATAGACCCTGTGCTTCTGGTATAATTGAATTGTCAAGAAACAAATACACCATAAGGAGGTTTCTATGCCAATTTCAATTTTACCACAGGATCAGGACGGACAGGAACTTTTTAACGCAATTTCTTCATTTTTTCATACGTTTGGTATCGGAAACCTGCTTCGCAAGTGTAATGCGCAGAAGGAAAAGGGCGTTCCCGTTCTGGATATCTTTAAATACAAACTGTGCAATGTTTTCTCTGACCGCAGTATGTATATGCAGCAGAAGACCGGTTCATTCCGGGAGGCCTTCTCCAAGAATACCTTCTATCGATTTCTGAACAGTCCGAAGACAAACTGGCTGCGTTTTACAACGCTCCTGTCGAAGAAGGTTGTCGACACGATCGAACCTTTGACAGATGAGACCAGAGTCAATGCCTTTGTTGTAGATGACAGTCTATTCGATCGAACCAGCTGCAAGAAAACAGAGCTTGGCTCCAGAGTGTTTGACCATACCTCTATGAAATACTGTAAGGGATATCGTCTGATGGCTCTTGGCTGGACGGATGGTAATACTTTCCTTCCAATCAACAGCAGTCTCCTGGCTTCTTCAAAAGAGAGCAATCTCATCGGGCCCGTCGATAAATATGATGGCCGTTCCCTTGCTGCAAAGCGCAGAAAACTTGCGCAGATGAAGGGAACAGAAGTCATGATCGAGCTTCTGAAAACTGCAAAGGCTGCCGGACATCAGGCGGATTACGTTCTGTTCGATACTTGGTTCTCCAGCCCCGCACAGCTCATTGCCGTCAAGGACCTCGGGCTGGACAGCATTGCCATGATCAAGAAGAGCTCCCGTATCTACTATGAATACGAAGGGAAGCAGCTCTCCATCAAAAAGATCTTTGGCATCTGTAAGAAGCGCCGCGGTCGTAGCAAGTATCTTCTTTCTGTAAATGTAATGGTCGGGAAAGAACAGAAAATCCCGGCAAAGATCGTCTGTGTCCGCAACAAAAAGAATAAAAAGGACTGGGTTGCTTTTATCTGCACAAATCCTGAACTCTCGGAAGAAGAGATCATCCGAATTTATGGGAAAAGATGGCAGATTGAGGTTTTCTTCAAGACCTGCAAATCTTACCTGCAGTTGATCAAAGAATGTCACAGCCTGTCTTACGATGCCCTGACTGCTCATGTAGCAATTGTATTTACGCGCTATCTGATGATTGCAATGGAACAGCGAAGGTGTGAAGATGATCGCACACTTGGGGAGATCTTTTTCTTCTTTACAGATGAACTGGCGGACATCTCCTTCGGAGAATCCTTCCAGATCATCATCACGGCCATGATGGACTGTATAAGCGCCATCTTTCAGCCAACAGAAGAACAGATGGAGCTGTTCATCGAAATGTTTGTCGGCCGACTGCCGGATTACATCCGTAATTCACTGACAAAAGCAACATTGGCAGCGTGAATTTACTATCTGATTGCCTGTTTTATTGAGTTTTCAAGGTGCGAAGCCCATTTTTGATATGGGAAGTTTTAG
>JAUNMW010000388.1 GCA_030537395.1 Clostridia bacterium
CCTTCGCCAGCTCCTCCACCGCCGGGGTATTCAGTCCGTAGCCCTCCCGGTGCCGGTCCGGAATATACACCCGGCGATCCATGCCCAGCGCGCCCAGCGTTTCCCACAAAATGGCGGAAGCGGAGACCCCGTCCACGTCGTAATCCCCGTAGATGACGGCGCGTTTCCCGTTTTCCCTCGCTTCCCGGATCAGGGATACCGCCTTTTCCATATCGCCCAATCGCTCCGGCGGCAGCAATTGATCCAGGGAGGGATGGAGAAAGCGCCGGGCCTCCTCTTCCGTGCGGATGCCCCGGGCGTAAAGCAGCCCGGTCATCCAGGAAGGCAGTCCCGGCAAACGGAAATCATATGCGCTTGGCGTAGCAAGGCCGATTCTGAGCATTCCATTCCTCCGAAAAAAGGATAAAAAGAGGGTGCCGTCGGATGCGGCACCCTTCGGATCGTCTTATTTCACCTTGCCAAAGCTGGAAGCCTTGTTGGTAATGGCCAGGAAGCAAAGCTGGAAGGCCCGCATGACCAGCACGGCCACGGCGCTGGCAAACACGAAAGCGGCCAGGGTGTAGCCGGTGGAACGGGAGAAGGAGAAGATCATCATGATCAGGCTCAGCACCAGCACCGCGCCATGAGCGATCCAAACATTCTTGGCAACCGTGCGGAAGCCCAGCTTGGTGGCCTGCTTGGGGGTGTTGCCTTCGCCGATCTGCTTGCTGATGGCGTCGGTGCGGGTCACAGCGGCGTAAATTGCCAGCACCAGGCCCAGCAGCATGGCCACCAGACAGCCCACATTCAGCATGGTGCTGGAAGGCACCACCACGGTGGCTACCAGGAACAGGCCCAGCAGCAGCGCGCACCATACGGACAGGAAAGCGGAAACGCCGGTCAGCTTGCCGGTGGCGATCAGGTACACCAGAGCGCATACCAGCAGGATAGCGCTTACGATCAGCACCACGGACAGCACAATGCCGGAGGAAGCGGCCACGGAACCGCTGCCGGTCATGCTCAGGGTCACATCCACAGCGCCGTAATTCTTCAGGAACGCGATGTTGTAAGCGGTATTATAAGCGGAATTGGAGGAGCCCATGCTGGCCCGCACCGTGCCGTCGTTCACAGAAGCGTAGCTGGTCACGCTGTCGCCGTCCACAGTGATGGCCACATAGGAGGGCTGGGCTTCCGCCAGCTTCTGCGCGCCTTCCTTGTTGGTGACAAAATCCAGCGCCACGGTGTAGGAAGTACGGGTATTGTTGTAATTCACGCTCACGTCGGCATGGTCGATATCCTTTTCGGTCAGCACCACGTTGCCGTTGCCGTCGGTGAATTCAAACTGGCCGCCCATGATGGCCATGTTCCGAACGGAGGCCTGGCGGGAACCATCCATGTTCCGCATTTCGATGCGTACGATATTGTCCTTCACCGTCACAGCGGCGTCCGTTTCGCCCAGCTGAACCAGGCGGTTCCGGATGGTGTTGGTGGAATCGGCCAAAGCGGTATCGGAAGCGTCTTCAGGCAGCGTATAAGCGTATTCCACATAAGTGCCGCCGCCCAGGGCCTTGGTTACGGGCAGGGATTTTACCCAGTTTCCGCTGCTTACCGGCACCCAGGGCAAAAGCACATTCACGCCTTCGGCATCCAGGTTCATGCCGACCAGGCCCAGGCAGGAGGCAAAAACAGTTACCGCCAGCAGGAGTACCAGGCAGATCAAGCCCTTGCTGCGGGAAGTCATCGGTTTACGGGTTTTGGTGTTTTTGGTGGCCATAATGAATCTCTTCCTCTCGTTGTAAGTTGCTGTTCCGAACGCGAAACCGCGTTTTTTCCTCTTGGTAGACTGATACATTATACTCTCTTCCCGCTTTCGCGTCAAGCTTTCCGCGTTGGGAGAAATCAATATTTGTATGAATTTGCAATAAATTTCTTTTTCAGTGCGAAAATACTCTTTCCCATAACTCTTGACTTTCACCAAGGCCTTTTGCTATAATAGCAATCGATGCGAGTGTGTTGGAACAGGCAGACAACCGAGACTTAAAATCTTGTGCCCTCTGGG
>JAUNMW010000106.1 GCA_030537395.1 Clostridia bacterium
TGTTGAAGATCACGTTGATGATGATGCCCAGGATCAGGCCGGTGGCGATGGAGGAGATGGTGACAGCACCGAAGTTCAGGGTCAATCCGCCGATACCGGTAACCAGGATAGCGGCGACCACGAACAGGTTGCGGTTGTCGTTCAGGTCCACAGGCTGGAGCATCTTGAGGCCGGATACCGCGATGAAGCCGTACAGCGCGATGCAAACGCCGCCCACGATGCAGGAGGGGATGGAGTTCACAAAGCACACGAAGGGATCAAAGAAGGAAAGCACGATGCAGTAAATGGCCGCGATGGCGATGGTGCTGATGGAGGCGTTGCCGGTGATGGCGACGCAGCCAACGGATTCGCCGTAGGTGGTGTTGGGGCAGCCGCCGAAGAAGGAGCCGATGATGCTGCCCACGCCGTCGCCGATGAGGGTGCGGTCCAGGCCGGGATCGGTGATCAGGTCGCGGTTGATGATGGTGGACAGGTTCTTATGGTCGGCAATGTGTTCAGCCAGGGTGACGAAGGCCACGGGGGCGAACAGCACGAAAATGCTGATCACGTCGGCAAAGGAGCCGATCTTGTTGGTGGCGTCGCTGTAAGCGCCGAAGATGCCCAGGAAGGTGAAGCGGGGCACCTTGAAGATCTGCATGTTGTCAAAGGCGGAAAGGTTCACCAGCTTCAGGGCGTCGATGTTGGCAGCATTGCCGATGAAGGTGAAGATCAGAGCGATGATGTAAGCGCCCACGATACCAATGATGAAGGGGATCAGCTTCATGCCCTTGCTGCCTTTGGTGGAGGCGTACACGGTGATGATGAAGGCGATGATGCCTACCAGGATGGCTACCAGGTTGTAGCTGCCGGCAGCGGTGTTGTTCAGGTTATTGACGGCGCTGCCGCACAGGGAAAGGCCGATCAGGGCCACGGTGGGGCCGATGACCACGGGGGGCAGCAGCTTGTTGACCCATTCGGAGCCGGTCTTCTTGATGATCAGCGCGATCACCACATACACCAGGCCCGCGAACAGCGCGCCTAGAAAGATGCCCAGGAAGCCAAAGGCCACGGCGCCCGCCAGGGGAGCGATGAAGGCGAAGGAGGAGCCCAGGAACACGGGGCTCTTTTTCTTCGTGGCGATGAACAGATAGAACAGCGTGCCGAAGCCCGCGCCGCACAGCGCGGCAGGCTGGCTCATGTAGGTGCCGGTTCCGTCTACCAGGATGGGCACCAGCAGCGTGGCGGCCATGATGGCCAGCAATTGCTGGAAAGCATAGATCAGATTCTTTTTGATGGGTGGCTTGTCCGCGATGTCGTACACCAGTTTCATTGGTATATACCCCCGTCCATGTTTTTATATCAACGCTTCCGCGTCAATACACACAAGAAAAGGCCCTGCCCGCACAGAGCAAGACCATGAAGGCGCACCGCGCCCCTGATAGCAAAAGCATTCCGTCGTCTCTTGCCGGTCTCTCTGTACCGCCTTAAAGATGAACCGTGGAAAGTATAGCCCTTTTTCCCGGGATTGTCAATGCGGATTTTGTTCAAAATCCGATCATTTTCAGTTTTTTCATGCTTCGCATTTTCTCCTGCAAGAGCGCCTTGTGCTTGATTCCGGCCGTTTCATGAAAATGAGCGCACCTTTTCGATGCGCTCATCCTGATGGAAGAATCGGTCAAACAATCCTGCTTGCGTATAGTCGGAGTATTACCGGTAATTCTCGGTAAACTCCTCGCCGCAATTGACGCAATGGCGTTTATGAACGCCCTCGCTGAACAGGGAAGGGTTCTTGACCACTTCCCATTCAGAATAGCTGTGGCCCAGGGCGGGAACCGCTTCGGTTTCCAACACAGCGCCGCAGATAGCGCATTTCTTTTCCTGCTGTCCGTTGGTCAGGCAGCCGGGCTCCCGGGTGATCTGCCATTCCGTGGGGCTGTGGCCGAAGGCGGGCATGGTTTCAGTGCTCAGGGTTTCGCCGCAAACGCTGCAGCGCTGAGCCCGCTGGCCGTCAGCCACACAGGTGACAGGCTTGATATCCACCCACATACCGGGAATATGGCCCGCAGCGGGAATATCCGTACTGTTCAGCAGAGTGTTGCACACAGTGCAGCGCTGTTCCTCCCGGCCTGCGACGGTACATCCCGCTGCCTGCACCTGAACCATCATGCCGTAGGTGTGATCGACCAGGGGGATCACATCCTGACTGAGTACCTCGCCACAGACCGTGCATTTAACGCCTTCCAGGCCCTGCGCCATACAGGTGGCTTCCTGAAGGATTTCCTCTTCGCCGGGCGTGTGGCCGGTAGAGGGAATGATTTCAGAACCCAGATCCGCGCCGCAAACTGCGCAAAGCGTATATTTTTCGCCCTCTTCGGTGCAGGTGGCAGGCTTGGAGACAACTTCTTCCCCGGGCGTATGGCCGACAGCGGGGATTTCCACCTTATTCACTTCGCCGCCGCACAGCAGGCACCGCTGGGCTTTGTAGCCGGGTTCGGTGCAGGTGGGTTCCTGCATAACCTGCTGTTCGGATAGCGCACCTGTGTGCGTGCTCGGAGAACAAATTGCAAAGTAAGTGTCGACCTGAGTCCACACAAAGTATCTCCAAGGAGCAAAGTAGTACGTTTCCCCGGCTTTAAACTCATATTCGCGGACTTGGGGATTTCGATTTTCTTTTCCATGCCACCAATCTATTTCATTATCAAATTTATCCCTTACTCTAAGCTCAAAATTGATCCCACCATGACTTGTATCCAGCTGGCGGAAATACATGTAATATGTTCCGGTTTCGCTGGGGATGATCTTGCGATAGCCTTTTGTATCCGCCGGAACCAGATAGAAAGTATTTTCTAAGATTACTCCGGCATCATTAAAGCTCGTATTTTCTGGATCAAGCCTTACTACTTCTTCCAGTGGTTCTACAGGATCGAAATCAAGGGTGATAAAATCCGCATGCCCAATACTCATCATCCCCAGCACAAGCAGGGCGCACAGGCACAAAAACAACCATTTTTTCATCTTTCTTCCTCCTCATACGATTGATTGAATATATTAATTTTAACAATCTTCCCCAAATCGCGCCATCCATTTGCGCACAGCAATACTGTGTTTCCCTAAATTATTTTTCTTCTTCCCTTTCCGCCTCCCGGATGAAGCGGGCAAACGTATCATCCACGCTTTCCTCGGGCGGGTTGGCAAACAGCAATTCTCCGGCATACTGAAACAGCAAATCTGCAAATTCCGGCCCCGGCAGGAGCAGTTCACGGTAGTCGCCCAGGGCGGTATTGTAATTGGTGGCGCTGGGATAAAACAACGCGCCGAAGCCCTCGTAAACCTCTGCCGAAACTGACCAGCCGTCGCCTGCCCGGAAACGAAACGCCACACCCGCCCGCCGGGAGAATTCCTGTAAAGCCTTGAACACCTTCACCCGCTCCCCCTTTGTATAAGGCCGGAAAGCGAAAAATTGGTCGTCCATCAACCCGGTGCGGGCAAAGCGCAGCATAGCATCCACAGACAGCAAAAGAAAGCGGGGCTTTCTGCACGCGTAGAAATTCTTCACCCGCTTTTCAAACGTATAAATCAGCGATTCCCGGGCCATGGCTACGGGCTCCATATTTTGAATGAGATAATCAATAAAGGTGCTTTCCACCACGTCGGCAGGCATCATCTGCATACCCGGGGTAGGCTTGATGATCAGCGTTTTCCGGTTATACTCCATTTGGTAACTCTGTTGTGTAAATACCTTGTAATCGCTGCTGCTTTTCAGCTGATCAAACCGATAAAGGGGTGTTTGGGGAAGCTGGGCCAATTGGCTGTTCAGCGCCCGCAGCCAGGCGTCGCCATTGTTCAGGTGCTCCCACGCGCCGGAATTTTCGCTTATCAGCAGAGCCTGCGTTTCCTGGTTCACTGTATGCAGGACGATATTCCATGTGAGCGGCAGCGGCTTTGCTTCCTCCGCGTCCAACAGCACCGCCTGATAGCGCAGGGCCCCGATATGCCCAATCAACCCGGGCAGCAGCTCATCCGACGCCAGCAATTCCTTCCGCGTAAAATAATGAATCACCCGCGTATCCGTGGATTCCGCCAGCCAATGATCAGCCAAAGAAAAAACGGAAGCCCAGGGGCAGCCCAGGATCAGAATGGTACCCCCCGATTCTTGGGGCAGCCAAATAAAGGACGGAGCTTTCTCCCCTTTCGCAAACAAGCAATGATCCAGCGCTTGCAGCAGGGCGTGGCGCTGGGCGCCGATCCGTTCAGTCAGCAGCGCCAGACGGAAGCGGGCGCGCCATTCTTCGTCCAATTCGTTTTCTATGGCATGGTAAAACCTGTCGCGGGAATACTCGTTGCTTTGGCCGTGAAGCAAGCGGAAAAGGGATGTTTTGCTTTTAAATCCAAGCTTCTTCGACAATTGAGCAACGGTAAGCTCGTTCGCTTCCATCCAAGCGTAAATACATTGGCCTAAGCTCTCCAAGCCTTTTTCCCTCCCTACAGGCCGCGTTTTTATGATTTTATCAAAAAAATGGTAAGGCAAAAACCCATATGGACACAATTTTACTGTGTTTTGCTTTTTTTTCTTCGATTGCGCTGGGGCCCCGGAAAGGAAAAGAAAAACCCCAGGGAAAAGCAAAAGCTTTCCTTTCAGGGTTTTTCTGATTGTTTTTTCGGCCCAGAAGCCTTTAAAAAAGTTGATATAAAGCGCTATTTACTTGGCCAACTCCGCCGCGATGCGGGAGGCCAGGCGCACGTTGTTCAGCACCAATTGAATGTTGGAGGCCAGGGATTCGCCGCCGGTCAGCTCGCACACCCGGGCCAGCAGGAAGGGGGTGATGGCCTTGCCCTTCACATGCTGCTCGTCCGCTTCCTTCAGGGCCAGGTCGATGGCGGCGTTGATGGTATCGGCAGGCATGGCGTATTCTTCCGGGATGGGGTTGGTGATCAGCATGCCGCCGGGGTATTCCATTTCCCGCTGGGCCCGGATGAAGGAGGCGATTTCCGCGGGGGAATCCGCCCGGTAATCCACGGAAAAGCCGCTGTGGGGGGTGTAGAAGGCGGGCAGCTCTTTGGTTTGGTAGCCCAGCACCGGCACGCCCTTGGTTTCCAGGTATTCCAGGGTGAGGCCCAGGTCCAGGATGGACTTGGCCCCGGCGCAGATGACGGCCACGGGGGTATGGGCCAGCTCTTCCAGATCGGCGGAAATATCCATGGTGGTTTCTGCGCCCCGGTGCACGCCGCCGATGCCGCCGGTGGCGAAAATCTTGATGCCCGCCAAGGCGGCGATGATCATGGTAGCCGCCACGGTGGTGGCCCCGTCCGCTTTTTTGGCCACAAGGATGGGCAGGTCCCGGCGGCTGGCTTTGGTCACCTTGGTGCCTTCCCGGCCCAGGTAATCGATTTCTTCCTCGGTGAGGCCCGCGCACAGCTTGCCGCCGATCACGGCGATGGTGGCGGGTTCCGCGCCGCATTCCCGGGCGGCGGCTTCGCATTTCAGCGCCGTTTCCACGTTCTGGGGGTAGGGCATGCCGTGGGAAATGATGGTGCTCTCCAGGGCGATCACGGGACGGCCCTCCTTGAGCGCCGCTTCCACCTTGGGAGAAAGCTTGATGTGCTGATTCAGGTTCATATGATATCTTCCTTCTTTCTTTTCTTGCATATAGCAAACTGAATTCTTACTCTGACACAAATTCTGTCAAATAGCCATTTCTTCATAGGCATAGCTGTTTTGATAGACCGCCTCAGGCGCAATGTCTATTTCTCCATTGTTCCAGGTGATCACGCCATGAAACAAAACCGGATTGCTGAAAACCTTTTCATCCTTGAGCGGTTCAAAGGCGCTGCCTTGCAGCAGGGTGGTATCGAACAGGCGCTTTTCTCCCGTGGAAAAGGAGACCAGCATCATGCCGCCGCGAAGGGGCTTTGCTTCTGTCACTCGGATGCCTTCCCGCATTTCACCGGCATAGCAAACATCATTCAAAATGTACATGCCTGTCACCTCAATTCATAGGCGGAATTTTTTCAAAGTGTTCGCCTTTTACAGCAAGGTTCCACGCCTCGTAAGCCTCTTCCTCATGAAACGCAAGCCAGCCCGCAACGATTTTCAACTGCTTTCTCGGCAAAGAACCCGCCAGCAATTCGCCGTCAATGGCTACGGCAGCTTCGTATTCACCGTAATAAACATGAACGTGTGGCTTGTTGTGGTGTCCAATATCATGAAACAGCATATAAATAATCATACCGCCAAAACGGCTCAGCTCCGGCATGCTCAATCACTCTCCTTCAGCTATACCGGCAATGCTTTCCACTTGCCTTTATCATACCATAAAAAAGCAAGTTTCACAACAAGCAAGCAACAAGTCAATGGAGGAGGTTTTCCGCCTGCTCCTCCGTCCCCATCGCCGCTTCCACCCGCTCCAGCACGGGCACGGCGGCGCGGAGAAGCTGTTCCGCGGTCAGCTTGGTATCCCGAAACAGAATGGCCGGTTCCTTGGAGGCGGAGAGCAGCAGACGTTGATCGGTCTGCTCCAGGGCGTTGTAGAGCTTGGTGGGGTCAATGTCCGCGTGAGCGTCCAGCTTGCAAACAAGCGTGTTGGCCACATAATTGACCCGGCTGACCCCCAGCCTGCCGCAGATTCCCCGCAGATGGGCGATATCGATCAGGTTCAGCACGGGATCGGGAATTTCCCCGAAGCGGTCGATCAGCTCCTCGATCACGTCCTCCCGGATTTCCCGGGTTTTGATCAGGGCGATGCGCTTGAACACCTCCATGCGCTGGTTTTCACCCCGCACGTATTCGGCGGGCAGGTAAGCGTCCACCCGAAGCTCCACGCGGGTTTCCACCTGGTAGGGCACCTTTTCGCCCTGGGCCCCCCGGGCCTCCCGCACGGCTTCCTCGATGAGGCGGCAGTACATATCGTAGCCCACCTGGGCCACCTGGCCGGACTGCTCGGGACCGAAAATGTTGCCCGCGCCGCGAATTTCCAGATCGCGCATGGCGATGCGGAAGCCGGAGCCGAATTCCGTAAATTCCCGGATGGCGGACAGGCGCTTCTGAGCGGTTTCGGAGAGCATTTTGTCGGGCCGCACGGTAAAGTAGGCGTAGGCCACCCGGGTGGAGCGCCCCACCCGGCCGCGAAGCTGGTACAGCTGGCTCAGGCCGAAGCGGTCCGCGTCGAAAATGATGATGGTGTTGGCTGTTGGCACGTCCAGGCCGTTTTCAATGATGGTGGAGCACAGGAGCACGTCAAACTTGCCCTCGTAGAAATCCAGCATCACGTCCTCCAGCAAATTTTCCTTCATCTGCCCGTGGGCCACGGCGATACGGGCCTCCGGTACCAGGGCCCGGAGCCGGGCGGCGAACTGGTCGATGTTCCGCACGTGATTGTACAGGAAGTACACCTGGCCCTGCCGGTTCAATTCCCGCATGATGGCGTCCCGGATCACGGCGTCGTTGTAATCCAGCACGTAGGTCTGCACCGGGTACCGCTCCTCCGGCGGCGTTTGCAAAAGGCTCATATCCCGCACCCCTACCATGGACATGTGCAATGTGCGGGGAATGGGCGTGGCGGACAGCGTAAGCACATCCACTGTGTTTTTCATGTTCTTGATGGTTTCCTTGTGGGCCACGCCGAAGCGCTGCTCCTCATCCACGATGAGCAGGCCCAAATCTTTAAAACGCACGTCCTTGGACAGGATACGGTGAGTGCCCACCAGAATGTCGATCTTGCCCTCCGCCGCCTTTTGCAGCGTTTCCTTCTGCAGTTTGGGGCTGCGGAAGCGGGAAAGCACCTCGATTTGCACCGGGAAGGCGGAAAAGCGCTTGAGCATCGTATAATAATGCTGCTGGGCCAGAATGGTGGTGGGGGCCAGCAAGGCCACCTGTTTGCCGTCCATGACCGCCTTCATGGCCGCGCGGAGGGCCACCTCCGTTTTGCCGTAGCCCACGTCGCCGCAGACCAGGCGGTCCATGTTCCGGGGGGCCTCCATATCCCGGCGGATATCCTCCACCGCCTTGTCCTGGTCGGGGGTCAGTTCATAAGGGAAGGAATCCTCAAATTCCCGCTGCCAGGGGGTGTCCGGCCCGAAGGCATGGCCGGGATTGGACTGCCGGTCGGCATACAGCCGCACCAGATCGAAGGCCAGCTTTTTCAGGCCCGCCTTCACCTTGTTCTTTTTCTTTTCCCAGTCGTTGCCGCTCAGGGAATTGAGCGGCGGCGGGTTATCCTGGCCGCCGATGAATTTCTGCACCCGGTCAAATTGATCGGTGGGCACGTACAGCTTATCGCTGCCCTGATACTGGATCAGCAGATAATCCCGGTAGGTGCCTTCGCTCTGAAGCCTTACGGTGCCCTTGAAAATGCCCACGCCGTGGGCCTCGTGCACCACGTAGTCCCCTTCTTTTAAGTCGGTAAAGGCTTCGATGCGCTCCCCGGCGGTTTGCCGCTTCCGGGTTTTGCGATAGCCCGCGCCGAATAGATCGCTGTCCGCGATCACAGCGAGCTTCAGCTCCGGCAGGGTGAAGCCGTGGCTCAGCGTCTGGGGCCAGATCACCGCGTCCCCTGCTTCCGCGCTGTCCCCTTCCTCCCAGGCGGGCACCGGCACGTCCATTTCCGCCAGGGCCGTCTGCAATCTTCGGGATCGGGCTTCGCCGCCCGCCATGAGCAGCACCAGGAAGCCTTCCTTTTTCCAGTTCAAAAGGTCGGCGGACAAATCCTTGAACCGGGACACATATTTGGGCGCGTTCACCCCGGCAAACCGGGCAATGCGGGTGGGCTTGAAATCGCCCATGCCTCGCAGCAGGTCCATCACCAGATGAACGGGGCGGCCCTGCATGCCCGCCAGCGCCTCTTCCCAGGTGCGCAGCAGATTGCCCTGCTCCGGCACGGCCTCCTGCCGCTCTAAAGTCAGTTTAAAATCCTCCTGGAAGCCGGCTATGCGGTCCTCACACCGGGCCTTTACCCGGTCCGGTTCCTCGATCACCAGGATGGGATCATTCAAATAATCCCATAGCCAGGCGCATTCCGCATTCAGCGCGCCGGCCCACAGGGAAAGGGTAGGCGGCTGCAAGCCGGCCTCCAATTGGTCGGCGTCCTGCAAAAGCCGGCCCACGCCGGTATCGTACACCCGGATCCGGGGCGCGGCGGGAGAAGCTTCCACTGATGCTTCTTCCTCGGTTTCCTCGTCTTCCGGGAGGGGTGGCAGCTCGGAGGACAGCAAATGATCCGGCAGCCGGTTCATCTGCGCTTTTACCATGGCTCGGATATTCGGAGCATAGGAAGTGGGCAGCAGCCATTCCACCGCCGGGTAGAATTCCGCGGCCTCCATATTGTCCAGGCTGCGCTGGCTGATGGGGTCGAAGGCCCGGACGGAGTCCACCTCGTCGTCCCAGAATTCAATGCGGGTAGCGCCGTTTTCCGCGGGCGAAAAGGCGTCCACGATGTCGCCGCGCAGGGCGCACTGGCCCTTGCCCTCCACCATGTCCACCCGTTCATAGCCCATTTTCACCAATTGGGCGATCAGGTCCCGGGGTTCCATATGGTCGCCGGGCTTCAAATGCACGGCGTTTTCCGCGTATGCCGCCGGGGGCAGCATGCGGGTGAGCAGCGTTTCCGCCGCCACGCACAGCACCTTGATTTCCCCCCGCCGGGCCCTCTGCAGGATCGCCAAACGCTGGAAAGCGTTTTCCCGGCTGGCCGTGCCCCGAGTGAAATGAACGTCCGGGGCGGGCAGCACCGCCGCGCCTCCGTCCAGCCAGGCCGCGCAGTCGTCCGCTGCCCGCATGGCCGCCGCGTCCGACGGAGCCACATACAACACGGGCCTTCCCGATTGCCGGGAAAGCAGCGCGGCGTAGAAGGGCCGCTGGCCTTCCGCCATTTCGTACAGGGCGGCTATGCCCTTTTCCTGCGCGTCAAAAGCCTCCCGAAAGGCAGGGGAGGCGTTTAAAAACCTGTAAACGTTATTCAGCATGGCGTTTGTTATAGCGGTTCATGGCCGTTTCAATCCCGTGCTCCGCCCAGCACAGCGCGGCGTCCGCCGCCGTCATATAGGCGTCGAAGGCGATCTTCCGCTCCTCCTCCGTCTGAAATTTGCTCAGCACCCAATCGGCCAGGTCCCACTGAGCAGGCGGCGCGCCCATGCCCACTCGCACCCGGGGAAAATCCCCCGTGCCGGTGCACTGCACGATATGGCGCAAGCCGTTGTGGGTGCCGGGTCCCCCCTTGGGCCGGATGCGCACCTGGCCGAAGGGAAGGTCGATGTCGTCCACGATCAGAAGCATTTCCTCCGGTTTCAGCTTATACCAGTTCAGGGCTTCCGATACCGTCAGGCCGCTTAAATTCATGAAGGTCTGGGGCTCGATGAGCACCAGCTTTTCCCCGCCCAGCAGCGTTTCTCCGATGAGGCCCTGGAACTTCATTTTCTTGATGGGCGTGTTCAGCTTCGCAGCTATTATGCTCAGTACGTCAAACCCCACATTGTGCCGGGTATGCTCATATTTTTCGCCCGGGTTCCCCAGGCCCACGATCACTCGCATGCAAGCTCCTTTTGTCCGTTTCGCGTTTTCCCGAATCCTTTGGGATTCAGACGCTTCATTATAATGGATTTGCCGACAGCCGTCAAGAAATCACGAAAGATTTGCAGCACGGAGCTCGAAAGTTTTGCAGCACGGAGCAGACTCGGAGCAGATTTGTTTGAATTTTTTCATTTTTTGTATTGACAAAGGCTTTTTTCTGTGATAAACTACCTCTTGCCGTTGAGGGAATGCCCTTCCGCGGCAAAGAAAGCGCTTGGTCCGATGCGCTGGGTGCCTGTGGATGTGACACAGACCGCTAAGCCCTAAAATCGGTTCACATATATGGTCGCATGGCTCAGTTGGTAGAGCACATCGTTCACATCGATGGGGTCACAGG
>JAUNMW010000107.1 GCA_030537395.1 Clostridia bacterium
CCGAAGAGCAGGCCGCCCAGGCGGTACACGTCAGGCCGGCGGGCCATCTTGTTTTCCTCGCGGGAGAACAGGCCCTGGATGGAATCGGTGCCGTTCAGGCTCTGGGGATTGGCCACCACGCAGCGCAGCAGGGCCACCATTTCGTCGGCGTCCCAAGCGGCGTCAAAGCCAGCGAACAGGTTGGAACGGGTGGTGCCATAGTAGCCGTCGTAGGTCTTGTCAATATATTCGCGCAGCATATTGACAGCTTCCACGCCGCTCATAACGCCCTTTTCGTTCATCTTGGCCACGATGTTGCCGTAAGCGTCGTAATTCTTGGTCAGGGTGATCACGGCAGTGCCGTCGGCGTTGGGGGTTTCAATTTCGATGGAGCCGGAGGTGGGCATGAAGGGCTGATACACGGGGGCCTGGATATCCTTGCAGGCTTCGGCGGTGAATTCACCTTCGCCGTCCAGCAGCTTCTGCAGGTAGTCCACGCGCATCAGGGGCATCTTTTCGATGTCGTTTACACCGTCAAAATAGGGGGCGAAGTAGAACGCGCCGGTATCGGTGTTGGCGGTGATGGACAGCCGAACGATGGGGTTGGCGTCCAGGTAGCTGATGACGTTGGGGATCTTATCGGCGTAGTCAGCCAGGTTCACCAGGCTGCCGATTTCGCCGTAAGCGTTGATGGTGGCGGAGGGGCCGAACACCATATCCACTTTGTCCAGCTGTTCTTTCCAGTAGTCAAATTCCTTGGAATCGCTGTTGCCCTGATAGGGAGAACCGTCGATGATGACGTTGTTGCCCGTCAGTTCGCTCAGCACTTTTTCCATTTCCACCCAGGTGGGCTTCAGGTCGCCGGTGTGGTAGGTGTTGCCGTCAGCCAGGGTGATGCCTTCGCCGGCGATATCAGCGCTGAAGGCCAGACCGGTGTTGGCGTTGTTGTAACCAACGGCCATACGCAACGTCACGTCTTCGGCGTTCGCCACGGCGACTACAGACAGCATCATCATGCAAACCAGAACAAGAGACAGGATGCGCTTCATTGTAGAATTTCCTCCTTAAAATATTATTCCTTCACACCGCCGGCATTGGTGCCTTTGGCGAAGTACTTCTGAATGAAGGGGTAAATGATCAGGATGGGGATGATGGAGCAAACGATCAGGGCGAAGATGATGGAATCCGGCGCGTAGGGCGCGGTCCAGCCGCCCAGCTGCTCCAGGTCGGTGTACTGCTCCAATTGGTTGCGGATGAACACCTGCAGGGGCTGCTCGTTGGTGTTGGAAATCATCTGCCGGGCCCAGAAGTAGCCGTTCCAGCGGGAAATGGCGAAAAACAGGGCCACGGTGGCGATGGTGGATTTGCTCATGGGGATGAACACCTTGGAAAGCACCTGCATTTCCGTAGCGCCGTCCACGATGGCGGCTTCCTCGATTTCGCTGGGCACGTTTTCAAAAGCGTTGCGCAGCAATATGATGTTCATGGCCGCCATACCCATGGCGATGACCACCAGCCATTTATCGTCCATGATGCCAACAGCGTTGAACACCGTCTTGGTGGCCAGATAGTTCAGGTACTGGGGCACGATGCCGGCGGAGAACCACATGGTGAACACCAGGAAGAAGTTGAAGGCTTTCCGGAACAGCAATCTCTTTTTGCTCAGCGCGTAGCCGCCCAGGATGCTGACCCCCAGGGACCAGATGGTGCCGTAGATGGTCAGGAACAGGGTGTTGGAATAGGCGTTCCAGAACTGGTTGTTGCCGAACATGGCGGCAAAGGCTTCAAACTGGATGTCCTTGGGGAAGATGATCAGTTCCTGATATTCCACCGCGTGCCGCCCGCTGATGGAGGCGGATACGGCGTACAGGAAGGGATACAGGCACAAAAGCGCAAATACGGTCAGGAACGTGTAGCTGAATACCTTGAAGATCAGCTCGGAGATTTCAAGCTTTCTTTTCATTCTTTAAAACCTCCTTAATACAGGCTCACATTGGAGGCCTTGCGGGCGATGGTGTTCGCGCCGATGACCAGCAGCATGCCCACCACGTTGTTCATCATTTCAGCCGCGGAGGCCAGGCCGCTCTGGTTCTGGGTGGTCTTGATGCGCCAGGAGAAGGTGGAAATGACTTCGGAGGTCTGGTAGATGGCCACGCGTTCTTCGTTCAGCAGCAGCACCTTTTCGTAGCCGATGGACAGCATGGAACCGATGTTGGTGATGAGCATGATCACAATGGTGGAAAGAATGCTGGGCAGCACCACATAGCGCATCTGGGCCCACTTGTTGGCGCCGTCGATCTGGGCGGCTTCGTAGCTGGTGGGCGAAATAGAAATGATGGAGGCGAAGAACACGATGCTGCTATAGCCCGCCGTTTCCCAGATACCGCTGATCTGGTAAATGGCGCGGAAGTAGTTGGGGTTGTTGAGCAAACCGGTCTGGGCGGTTTCCTGAGAAATCAGGCCCAGCCCCGCCAGCGCCTGGGACACGATTCCCGGAGGGGCCCCCGTAGCGGAGGAGCCCTGACGGATCAGCATGATCACCAGAGAGGTCATAACAACCGTGGACATGAACTTGGGCAGATACGTGAACACCTGCAGGCCGCTGCGCAGAATGTCGGACTTGATTTCATTGAAGAACAAGGCCAGGATGATGGGCATGGGGAAGCCGAACAAAAGCCCATAGAAGCTCAGCAGGAAGGTGTTGCGCATGGCGCGCCAGAAATCCGTGGACAGGTTGGAAAACGTACCGGTACCCATGAGCAGTCCCTTGAAGTTGGAAAAGCCCTTGAAGTACTGGTCCGCCACCGGCTTGACCACGTCGTCCACCTTGAAGGAGCCCAGCAGCTCGTACATGGGCAGGTAGCGCCAGAACAGGAACACCAGGAGCATGGGCACCAGCATCAGGTACAGCCGCCAATCCTTGAGAATGGTGCGCCCGACATGGAGCCAGTAATGCTTTTCCACATCGTCGCGTACTGCCTGCTCGGGGTCTTCCCGATAGGCGCCCGTGGCTTTGTCGAGGATCAAATAATCCCCTGCCTGACTCTTCATCGAAATCCTCCTCTTTCCTTTTCCTGCTCCTCTTGCACCCGAAGCAGGTAATGGTTTTGATTTTCAAACACCCCGTCCAGCCGCCGGACGATCCACAGGATCACCAGGGTAAACAGAGCGGTGATGACATCGGTGGTGAAAAATCCCAGCGCGGTTTGCCACGCAGCGCCGGTACATACGGACAGGAGCGCCCGGCCCAGATCGATCAGAATCAGCACCGCCAGGCCGTACACCCAGGTTTTCAGCGCGTCCTGACGGATTTTTTCGTCTCCCTGCCAACGGATCAGGGCCAGCGCCCCCAGGGAAAACAAATTGCCGCCGCAGTAAATCAGGTACTGCCGGGCAGCGCCCCCCGAAAACAGGCAGAACACGAATCCGCCCAGCACGGCGTGGATGGCCGCCCAGGGGCCCCATCGGATCATGACGATGGCGATGATCAGCGGCACCGCCGAAACGGTATAGGGTTCCCCCGGAAACCAGCGGGTGGAAGCCGTGATGATGATTCCTTCAAAGATAAACAACATCGCTGCAAACAGCGTCAGATCGATCCCTCGGTACTGTCCTACGGTCCTTTTTCCCCCCAACCTGACACCTCCCGGCGATGTGCATGAATGAATTGATTATATTTATATCACATTATACAATTTTCGTCTTTATCCGTACATATCAAAAACATTCTGTATTATGTACAAAACGGATATGTATTTCAAGCGACGCCATTGCCCTTTCTTCCATTAATAAAATTATTCGCAACTACGTTTGAATACCCCTCACAAACGCGATTCCGGGCCATGTTCCATCCTCATTTTCCCAAAAAACATGGGCAAAAACACAGAAAAAACAGTCCATATCCCCTTCGCTCTATTGACCGGAGCGCGGGCCGTGATGTAGAATAGCCCTTGTCACGGGAAGCATGCAGGAAATACCCGGATGGGTAACCGAAGGAGTAAAACTCTCAGGTGCCGCGTTTCGCGGCGGGGACTGTATGCGGATGACGCTCTGGAGAATCCCGGCAGAAGGCCGGGTGCCGAAGGTGCAAAGCCCCAAGAGGGCCAATCTCTCAGGCAAAAGGACAGAGTCGTGTATCCTTTCTTTGGATTGCATGAATGTGTTCGGCTTGCTTTAGAGAGAGTTTCGCTTCGGCGGGCTCTTATTTTATTTGTACGAAAGGAATGTGAACCCATGGAAAACTTTGCCCAATCTGTTGCCAACATCAATAACGCGGTCAACGGCGTTGTCTGGGGCGTTCCCGCCCTGGTGCTGCTCATCGGCACCGGCATCCTGATGACGCTGCTCACCAAGTTCTTTCAGTTCCGCCGTTTCGGCCACATGTGGGGAAAAACCATCGGCGGCCTGTTCAGCAACAAGAGCATCCGCAAAAGCCATGAAAAGCATTCCATTTCCCAGTTCCAGGCGCTGTGCACGGCTCTGTCCGCCACCATCGGCACGGGCAACATCGCCGGCGTGGCCTACGCCATCACCATGGGGGGCCCCGGCGCGGTATTCTGGATGTGGATCGCCGCCATCGTGGGCATGATGACCAACTACTCCGAAAACGTGCTGGGCATCTTTTTCCGCCGCCGCAATGAAAAAGGCGAATGGAGCGGCGGGGCCATGTACTACTTAAAGGACGGCGTGGGCAAAATGAAGTACGGCAAAATCGCCGGACCCGTGCTGGCGACCCTTTTCTCTTTCTTTGCCATCATCGCTTCCTTCGGCATCGGCAATATGGGCCAGGTGGCCTCCATCACCGAAAGCATCAACACCCTGGTGTCCGCCGAGCCCGCCACGGTGAACCTGGTTACGGGCCTGGTGGTGATCGTACTGCTGAGCCTGGTCATCCTGGGCGGCCTGAAACGCATCGCCACCACCAACGAGCGCATCGTGCCCTTCATGGCCGTGTTTTTCATCATCGGCTCTCTGGCCATCATCATCATGAACATCGGCAAGGTGCCCGCCGCTTTCGGAGCCATTTTCAAGGGCGCTTTCAACTTCCAGTCCGCCGCCGGCGGCGTGGGCGGCGCCATCATTGCCCAAGCCATGACCTGGGGCTTCAAGCGCGGCGTGTTCTCCAACGAAGCGGGCCTGGGCTCCTCCGTGATGGTGCACTCCGCCTCCAACGTGAAGGAGCCCGTGGTACAGGGTCTGTGGGGCATCTTTGAAGTGTTTGCCGATACCATCATCGTGTGCACCTGCACCGCCCTGGTCATTCTGACCACCGGCGTGGTGGACCTGGAAACCGGCGCGTCCATTTCCGGCGCGTCCAAGCTGGGCCTGGCCACTGAGGCCTTCACCAAGAGTTTCGGCACCTTCGGCGGCGTGTTCCTGGCCGTGGCCGTGTCCCTGTTCGCCTTCACCACCATCCTGGGCTGGAGCTACTACGGCACCAAGGCCTGGGAATACCTGTTCGGCACCAAATCCACCCTGGCCTATAAAATCATCTTCATTGCCATGGTGGTGGTCAGCGCCACCATCGACGTATCCCTGGCCATCGATCTGTCCGATACCTTCAACGGCCTTATGGCTATTCCCAACCTGATCGGCGTGGTGTGCCTGAGTACGCTGGTGGTAAAGATCACCAAGAACTATTCCGCCCGGAAAATCACTGCCTCCCAGCCTGATCTGGAACCTATGTACTCCGCCTTCCCGGAAATCCAGAAGGAGCAGGAAGCCCGGGAGGACTGAGCGCTCTGCCGAGGCAAACTGGAATTGGTCAGTGTGTCGAACAGAGCGGCTTCTGCATGCAATACATGGTGTGCCCTCTCGGATAATCCTCAAGTATGCCGGTCACTGTCTCATAGCCGTTCTTTCTGAAAAACTCCACGTTCCAATCGTAGGCTTCAATGAACACGGTATCGGCGCCGTTTTCTTTGGCCTTCCGCTCAAACTCCCGGAGCAGCCGGGTGCCGATCCCTTGCCTCCGGTACGGATCGTCCACCCAAAGCGCATCGATATCTGTGCCGTTCCATCCGTCTACGCCGCCGACCAGGCCGGCCATGATCCTGCCGTTCTCGTCCGTGACCTTTTTTCCGATGGAAACGTATTCGTGCTCGCGCGGCGCGAATGCTTCATCGTGCCTGCGCAGCCTGCCGGAGAGGAACTTCGCATCTTCCTCACCGCCTGGGATAATCTCATATTGATTCGTGTTTGAAGGATCGTGTTCAATAACGGTTCGGTCGAGCCTTTTCGTCATGAAATAGTGCTCATGTCCCTTCGGAACACCCGACATTGTATCATTCACCATATAGCCACGGTTTTCGTAGAACGGTTTTGCCTGAAAATCGAAAGTGCCGACCATGACGAGATAGCAGCCAAGCTCTCCTGCTTTCTTTTCGGCCTCCCGGATCAGCGCGGAAGCAATGCCCTTGCGGCGGTATGCTTCCTCCACCCACAGATCGAAAATCGACGCTGTTTTCCGTTCATCGACAGCCAGGATACATCCGCCAAGAAGGCTTCCTTTTTCATCCGTGACTTTATACACGAATTCTTCTTCCTCGGCGCCCTCTTCGGGCGGAGCGATGGTATCGAACACCCGGTCTGCCTGTTCTGCAATATATTCAGCGTCTTCTTCAGTACAAGGCATCATATCAAATAACATTCTGTTTCCTCCTCAAATCCAAATTTGTCATCAAGAAAGAAAGCTTACCTGCATGTTTCTTTTTTTCTTCCGCTTGCCATCACGATGACGGTGCCCAGTGCGCCGCAGAGGATGGCGGCGATCAGCATACCGTTCACGCCCACGGCGTCGATCATCCAGCCGCCGCCCAGGGAGCCGATGATGGTGGCCACAGACAGGGACATGGTCATGTAGGCCTGCCCCTTGATCCGGTCCTCCTCATGCATCAATTCGTTCACATAATACACGGAAGCCACCGTCATCAGGCCCCAGCCCAGGGGCTGGAAGATCTGTACCAGATACATGACCGCCATATCAGGGGCCAGATAAGTGCCCAGCACTTTCAGGGTAAAGAACACACCTGAAAGGCGGAACCAGAAACCGCTGTCCTTCCAGCGCAGCAGGAAGGAAAAGAAAAACATGGTGAGCACTTCCAGGATGCCCGCCAGCGCCAGGGCCGTGCCCATATGCTCGCTGGTGCCGCCCTTGGGCACTACGATTTGATACGTAAAATTATTGATCACCACATGGCTGATATATATGAGAACGCAGCCGATCAGCGTGACGGCGAAGGCAGGGTAATTCCTGAAGAAGGAAATAGCCCCGCTGCCAGCGTCGGGCTGATTTTGATTGCCCTTTTTGCTTTTTTCAAAAGGATAAAGAAGAACGGAAACGAGAAAACAAACGGATGTGACAGTCAGCGCCCAGGGCTCTATAGCAGGACCCCGCCAGGCAATCAGCCGCCCGATGGTCAGCGACATGATGGCGTAGCCGATGGAACCAAAACCCCGGGCAAAGCTGAATTTCAGCGGCTTGCCCTGATTGATGCTTTCCGTCGCCAAAGCGTTGGTAAAGGGCAGGGCCAGCTGGATCAAAAGTATCGCCGCGCCCAGCAGCAGCCCGTTGGGCAAGGCTCCTTTGCCGTAAGCCAAGGCCAAAAGCAGACCAAACACGATCATTCCGCCCGCCGCGAGGAGCAGGAAGGCTTTCACGGAAGGGCTCTGTTCCTTGTCCGCATAGGCCGAGATCATGGGCTGCAGCGCCACCGACAGGGCGCAGGCCGCCGCGCTGATCAGCCCGATCATGGTATTGGACAGGCCGCAGTCCAGCAGGTACGGGCTGGCATAGGCCAGGGCCGTGCCATACACAAACCAGAAAAAGAACTGAACCGCGGCATAGAAAGCCGTCAGCCTGCCCTTTTGCATCTTTCGATTCCTCCCCATCCCAGATAAACCGAAAAAGATTTCTGGGGGAAACCGCTCCTTAAAGTCCCAAGAGCGGTTTCCCCCAGTCCTCCTTCCGAATTGCAAAGCTTTTCATCTATCAGCAGCAATAAACGAAGGGATGCTTTTCCATTACTTTGCGGGCCGTTTCCGGATTTGGGAAGCGGACAGATAGGCCTGCTCCATGATGCGGGTGGTTTCCAGCGCGTCGGCGGGGGTGACATAAGGCGCTTCCCCGGCCAGGATAGCACGGTAGAATTCCCGGATCAAATGCTCATGGCTGGCTCCCCAATAATCCTTGCCCACGGTCATTTTCGCGGCATAATCCTCAAAAACGGTTTCCTCCGGCCAAACGATGGTCAGCCGGGAGCCGTCCATATGGATTTCGCCCTTTTCCAGCTTCAGATGCAGCTGAACCGGCATATTGCCCACCGCACAGACAGTGCAGTATAAAAGGAACCGGCCGCCCCGCTCGTTTTCCAGCAGCATATCGCAGGTGTCTTCGGTTTCAATGGTGTCGGCGAGGCGCTTGGCCGTCATGGTGGCGGATTTCAGGGCAAAGCCCCCCACCAGCCAGCGCATCAGATCCAACGTGTGGATAGACTGGTTGATCAGCACGGAGCCGCCCTCCGTTTCCCATTTTCCGCGCCAGCCGCTATTGGTATAGTAAGCGCCGTCCCGATCCCAGCACACAAAACCGCTGCCGCCCAGCACCTGACCCAGCTCTCCCCCATCGATGATCTGCTTGATCCGCTGAGACGCCCCGTTATACCGGTTCTGGAAGCATACGGTAAGGGTCTTGCCCGATTCCCGGGCGGCCTGCTCCATGGCCTGGGCTTCCTTGAGCGTCATGCCCATGGGCTTTTCGCACAGCACATGCTTGCCCGCTTTCAGGGCCCCGATGCTGATTTCCGCGTGAAGATAATGCGGCACGCATACGTGCACCGCGTCAATATCCGGCTGGGCGGCCAGCTCCCGCCAATCCAGGAAGCCCTTTACGCCCTGCTCCTTCGCGGCTTTTTCCATCCGGTCCGGCCGGATATCGCATACCGCCGCCAGCTTCGCAAACTCTGTATTCCGCAGCGCGTGAAAATGCGTTCCTGAAATTGATCCGCAGCCGATGACCCCAACCCTTAAACGATCCATAACAAGCGCTCCTTTTTCTTCCGTTCCGAAAAAATACCAGGAATGTTTGCCCACACTCCCAAAATTCATTATACTCCGTCAAACTTCACTTTCCTGCTGCTGCGGAGATTTTTCTTCTCTTTTGGGCCGCTTCGCTTTCTCCCTTTTCTTTCTCTTGAAGGATTCATACTTTCCTGCCCTTTAAAAGAAAACATTCTCCATTTTTTCCCGATCCTCCCAAAAGCTGCCGTCCGGCCGGGCCAGAAGCGTCCTGTCCGCCGGCAGGGATTTTTCCCGGCAGAGCCGTACATTGTTCAAATCGCTGAAATCCACAAATGTCTCCGCCCGCTCCCGGGGCATGCCGCTGGCCGCCTTTCTTTCCACAAGCCGCTGGCGAAGCATTCCGGTATCGGCATCCAGGCGGATGGTGTAATCCGCAAATTGCTTCAGCTCACGCCAGCCTTCCTGGTCCAACAGCAGATAATTGCCCTCCAGCAGCACAATATTCCCCGTAACGCGCAGCCCCCTGAATACCGGATTGTGCAGCAGGCGGTCATATTCCGGCCAATCGCATTCCTCTCCCGCCGCCGCTTTTTGAACGGCGGCTTTCAGCAGCTCCAAATCGAAGGTGACCGGCGCGCCTTTGATATCCACCAGCGGGATTTCCTTCCCATCCCGCAGGGCAGTATGCGTCAGCAAGTATTCCTGTCTTCTGTGAAATCCGTCCATTCCGATCACCGTAAGGGGGCAAACGCCGTCCGTTTCCTGGGACAGCGTTTTCAGAAACGCCGCCAGGGTGCTTTTCCCAGCCCCCGGAGGCGCGGCCAGAAACACCATGATCCTGCGGTTCAGGCGCTTTTGAAGGGCCGTGAGCGTTCGCAGCAGCGGAAGAAAAATCTCCTGAATGTTTTCCTCCGAAAAATCCGCTTTTACCGGCAGGCCGTTAATATCCGTCTGAAAAATCAATTGCTTTCCTTCTTTCGGCGCGATACTGCAGGAATCCGCCTTCCTGAGCAGCGTCTTTTCTGTCATTCTATTTTAGCACAATATTTCTCATATAGAAATCATCCATTTTTTCCTGGGTCTGCAAATCGTTTTTTCCCCGTATTTTCCGTGTTTTCATGCTTTCCCGCCCTATCTTTTGCAGGAAGCGGCGAAACCTAGGGCGAAACATACTTTGCAAGCATGCGCTTTCAGCGCCACCCTGACGGAAGGACTAAGCAACATGATCAGTTTTCATAGAATCGATCCCTCTGACGATACGGCGCTGGCCGCTCTGATCCGGCACAGCCTGAAAGCTCACAATCTGGATCTGCCGGGAACGGCGTACTACGACGCGGGGCTGGATCACTTAAGCCAATTCTATACCGCCGCCCCGGATAAACGGGCTTACTTCGTGCTGCGCGCAGACGGCGAAACAGCAGGCGGAGTCGGCCTGAGCGAATTTCCATTTCTGCCGTGCTGCGCGGAGCTGCAAAAGCTGTATCTGGAAGATCGATTGAAGGGCCAGGGCCTGGGGTACCGGATGATCGCCCTGGCAGAAGAAGAGGCGAAACGGTTGGGCTATACCCAAATGTATCTGGAAACCCATACGAACCTGCAGGCGGCGCTGCATATTTACGAAAAATCAGGTTATCGCCAGATTCCGCGGCCCGATTTTGTACAGCACAGCACCATGAACAGATTCTTCTTTAAAAAACTGACGTAATACTGTTCTCGTCTTAAGATGCGTGCTCTAAAGAGTGAAACAAGACAAAAAAGAGGATACGCCGGGGTTTCACCCCGGACCCCACCAGGGTACTGAGTACCCTGGACCCGCAATAGCGGATGTTACTTGGTGGTTTGAAAAAGCGTTGTTCCC
>JAUNMW010000389.1 GCA_030537395.1 Clostridia bacterium
ACTCTCAACTCTATTACAAATCCCAATCTGCCGGGGAAAGAAAGCCGTCAGGCCAAGAAAAAGCCGTATTAGGCTTTGTTACGACACAGACTGCGAAAATTTACAAAAAAGAAATAAAATAAGCGGAAATATGGTTGACAAGTTCATTTTTATATGCTAAAATTTAAAATTGCACTAGTATTGGTAGAAGTGCGTCTTTTTCCCTATGCACCAGGCCTGAAACGAAGGGGCCTTGGGGTAGGGGAAATATGCGCTTTTTCCGGGGTACTGGGCAGCAATAAAGGGGTGATAGCTTTATGGTGCACGAGGTCCAAATGGGGAAGCTGCGCAAGCGGATGAGCTTCTCGCGCATCGACGAGGTTCTGGACATGCCCAACCTGATCGAGGTTCAGAAGAACAGCTATAAGCGGTTCCTGACCGAGGATCTGAAAGAAGTGTTGGCGGATGTGTCTCCCATCACGGATTACAGCGAAAACCTGGTGTTGGAGTTCGTCGATTACTCGCTGGACGGTACGCCCAAAAATACGGTGGAGCGCTGCAAGGAACGGGATTTGACCTATGCCGCTCCGCTGAAAGTGTTTGTCCGCCTGAAGAACCGGGAAACCGGCGAAATCAAGGAATCGGAAGTTTTCATGGGCGATTTCCCGCTGATGACCGAGCATGGCACCTTCATTATTAATGGGGCTGAGCGCGTCATCGTAAGCCAGCTGGTGCGTTCGCCCGGCGCTTACTTTGACGTGCAGATCGACAAGGCGGGCAAGCATTTGTTCTCCTCCCAGATCATCCCCAACCGGGGCGCCTGGCTGGAATATGAAACCGACAGCAACGACGTGCTGTGGGTGCGTATTGACCGCGCCCGCAAACTGCCCATCACGGTGCTCCTGCGCGCGCTGGGCTACGGCACGGACGAAGAAATCACCGGTTTGCTGGGTGAGGATGAGCGCCTGCTCACCACCATTGCCCGGTCCGACTCCACCAAGACCCAGACCCAGGGCCTGCTGGAGATTTACAAGCGCCAGAAGCCCGGCGAGCCGCCCACTGAGGACGGGGCCCGCGCGCTGCTGCGCAGCCTGTTCTTTGATCCCAAGCGCTATGACCTGATGCGCGTGGGCCGTTACAAGTTCAACAAAAAGCTGGGCATTTCCGCCCGTATTGCCGGTCAGCAGGCCGCTGAGGATATTATCAGCCCCCTGTCCGGCGAAGTGATGGTGGAAAAGGGCAGCATCATCAGCCGGGAAAAGGCCATCGAGATCCAGAATTCCGGCGTGAATGTGGTGCTGCTTCAGTGCGAAAACGTGGTGCACAAGGTGATCGGCAACAACTTTGCCGACGCTTCCGGGTTCCTGCCCTTTGATCCCAAGGAGGCGGGTATCCTGGAAATGGTGCATCTGCCCACTTTGATGAAGATCATCAGCGAAACCGCCCCCGAGGATTTGAAGCGGGTGGTTTCCGAAAGCGTGTATGATCTGGTGCCCAAGCACATCATCATCGATGATATCGTGGCCTCCGTCAGCTATCTGCTGGGCCTGCCCTACGGCGTGGGCGTGACCGATGATATTGACCATCTGGGCAACCGCCGTTTGCGCTCTGTGGGCGAACTGCTGCAGAACCAGGTGCGCATCGGTCTGAGCCGCCTGGAGCGCGTGGTGCGCGAGCGCATGGCCATTCAGGACGCCAACGACGTCAAGCCCGGCGAACTGATCAACATCCGCCCGGTTTCCGCCGCCATCAAGGAATTCTTCGGTTCCTCCCAGCTGTCCCAGTTCATGGACCAGCCCAACCCCCTGGCGGAATTGACGCACAAGCGCCGCCTGTCCGCTCTGGGCCCCGGGGGCCTCAACCGTGACCGCGCGGGCATGGAAGTGCGCGACGTGCACTATTCCCACTACGCCCGTATCTGCCCCATTGAAACGCCTGAAGGCCCCAACATCGGTTTGATCGGTTCTCTGGCCACTTATGCCCGCATCAATGAATACGGCTTCATCGAGGCCCCCTACCGCAAGGTGGACAAGGCCACCGGCAAGGTCA
>JAUNMW010000390.1 GCA_030537395.1 Clostridia bacterium
TCTTCCGGCTCCTTTGAGGAATACCGGCTGCATTCCTGCCTCACCAGCGCCGTGACCGCCTGTTTTGTTTTGATGGAAGCCATGCTGCTGGGAGCCATGATCTGCGGCCTGATCGCTGCCCTGCGGGAGCCGGATTATGATCGGGATTACATCATCATCCATGGCTGCCAGATCGCCTGGGACGGAGCTCCCCTGCCGCTGCTCCGGGGCCGGATCGACCGGGCGCTGCAGTTTTCCGCTCGGCAGAAGGAAAAAACGGGCCGGGAAGCGGTGTTTATTCCTTCCGGGGGCCAAGGGAAAAATGAATGCATATCGGAAGGCCGATCCATCGCCGATTATCTGGCTGCTCACGGTGTGCCGGAAAGCAGAATGCTGGTGGAGGATCAATCGGTCAATACCCTGGAAAACATGCGGTTTTCAAAGCAAATCATCGACGAAAAGAACCCCAAGGCCAAGGTGGCCTTTTCCACCACCAATTACCATGTGTTCAGAAGCGGCATCCTGGCCCAAAGCGTGGGGCTGGATGCCCAGGGAATGGGAAGCTCTACCAAATGGTATTTCTGGCCCAACGCGTTTATCCGGGAATTTATCGGCCTGCTCGTTACGGAAAAGAAAGCCATGATCATTCTGTTGACCGAAATGGTGGCGTTCTTTACCCTGCTCACCTATTTCAGCGCATTCTAAGGTTCCCTGAAAATGCCGCAACCGCCGGGACAAGGTTTCCAGCGTTCGGATCATGCGGATGATAATTTTGAAATCTTGCTGCCATCCGCTGCGTTGATTCGTATCAATCTATGTACAATGAAGGAAAGGAGGGGCTGATCTTGGAAAACAGATTGAACCAGCTGTTTGATTATCAGCGGTTTGAAAACAACAAGGATCTGCAAAGCATGATCAATTCCGTTCATGCCCGCTATGCAAAGCGTGTAAAGCTGGAAGATAGCGATGTGGAATTTCTGAACGCCGCAGGAACCACTGATATGCTCCAGAAAAAGCCCGATCCCAAGGGTCAGGAAAAATGACGCCCCTGGATTTTGAACAGATCTATAATGCCTACTACAAAAAAGTGATAGGCTACATCATGTCTCGGCTGCAGCACCGGGCGGATGCGGAGGATCTGTGCTCAGAGGTATTTGAAAAGGTTTACAAAAAACTCGGGGAGTATGACGGGGAAAAGGCCGCCGTGGGCACCTGGATCTACGCGATTACCCGAAATACCCTGATTGACCACTATCGCAAAAACAGGCCATCCGAAGAATTGGACGAAAACATGGCCGACGGCTCCTCTGTGGAGGAAGGGATTCTGCAATCGGAATCCCTGAGCGAGCTTGCCGCAGCGCTCAAGCAGCTGCCGCAGGACCTGCGGGATATCATGATCCTGCGCTACTACGACCGCAAACCGCTGACCGAAATCGCCGATATGATGGATTTGAGCTATGGCGCCATCAAGCTTCGGCATCAGAAAGCGCTGAATATGCTGCGCATGCTCATGGGCGGATAAGTCACCCGCCGATCCCAAAAACAAAATCGTTTACCCCGGGGCTGTTACAGCTCCGGGGTTTTGTGGATGGATTGTAAGCTGCTTCAAAAATGGTATTCTATACTGTTAGCAGTAGTTTTCTTAAGGATAAAAAGCAAACTGCAAGCTAAACAAGGGGTTACGCTGGGGGCTGCGCGCCCCCAGACCTGCGCCAGGGCGGTGACCGCCCTGGACCCACGTCTCGCGAAGTTAGTTGGTGGGTATAGCCCAAGAAGTTCCGCGTGCTGCGCTGGGAACGAAATATAGCAAGCTTTCGGGCACAATGAAAATAGGGGAAATTGGGCTGGGGAAAGGCCGCTTGCAACAACTTGATCGATTCCAGGCAGCCAATGGCTGCCTGGAATGAAACAACGTTCGGTAAGGCGGCTTTTCCCCAGCCCAATTTCCCCTATTTTCACCGGATGCAAAGCATCCGGCCTGGCGGCTTTCAGCCGCCGTGCCCGAAAGCGACAGAAGTGTACGCTCGTTTGGTGTCAATCTCTTGCA
>JAUNMW010000391.1 GCA_030537395.1 Clostridia bacterium
ATGATGCGCTCCTCCGCCATGAGCCACGTGGATCAGACCGACACCATGGGCGAGGGCAGCGAGCGCATGATGCAGGGCATGATGATGGGCATTCAGTTAGGCGCGCTGGTGAGCTATGGCCGCCTGACCCGCAAGCAGCTGAAAGACTTGATCGCCACCCTGAACGCATAACAAAGGAGACAGAAACCATGGCGCGGTTTGAAAAGGATTTCCTGCTGGGCGCGGCCACCGCGGCCCATCAGGTGGAGGGCAACAATACGAACAGCGATAACTGGGCCCAGGAGCAGATGGCCCATTCCAGCTTTGTGGAACCCAGCGGCGACGCATGTGATCACTACAACCGCTATGAAGAAGATATTCAACTGATGGCCAAGGCCGGGTTGAATGCCTATCGCTTTTCCATCGAATGGGCGCGGATCGAGCCGGAGGAGGGCGTATTCAGTGAAAAGGAAACCCAGCATTACCGAAATGTGATCCGCTGCTGTAAGGAAAACGGCATCACACCCATTGTGACTCTGCACCACTTCACCAGCCCGATATGGCTGATCCGCAAGGGCGGCTGGGAGGCGGACACCACCCCCGCCGATTTTGCCCGGTATGCCCGGTATATCGCGGAGCAGTATGGCAGCGAGCTTCCATATATCTGCACCATCAACGAAGCCAACATGGGCATTCAGATCGCCGCCGTGGCCCGGCAGATTTTCCAGCAGATGGTGGCGGCGGGCAAGGTGCAGGTGGGCGTGAACCTGGAGGATTTAATGAAAGGCAATCCCCTCTTGGCCCAGGAAAATTTTTCCGCTTTCGGCACTGAAAAGCCCGCCACCTTCGTGTCTCCCCGCACAATCCATGGAGATGAAATCGTGATGCAGGCACATGCCGCCGCTCGGAAGGCGATCCGGGAGGTCGCTCCTCACATCAAGGTGGGCTGGACGCTGAGTCTGCATGATGTACAGTCCATCCCTGGCGGGGAAGAAAAAGCGGAAGAAGAATGGAATCAGGAATTCACCCACTATCTGCCCGTCATGGCAGAGGATGATTTCCTGGGTGTGCAGAACTATTCCCGCACCATCATCGGCCCGGACGGGTCTCTTCCCGTGCCGGAAGGCAAGGAAAAGACCCAGATGGATTATGAATACTATCCCGAGGGTATCGCCCATGTGCTGCGCCGGGCAGCGAAGGACTTCCAAGGCGATCTGATCGTGACGGAAAACGGCATCGCAACCGCCGACGACAGCCGTCGGGCAGCCTTTATCGATACGGCGACCCAAGGGGTGGCCGACTGCATGGCCGAAGGGCTTCCAGTGAAAGGCTATCTGTATTGGAGCCTGATGGACAACTTTGAATGGCAGAAGGGCTACGTCATGACCTTTGGATTGGTGGGCGTGGACCGCGCCACACAAAAACGCTTCCCCAAGGAAAGCCTGTTTACCCTGGGAAAGCTGAGACAGTGAAAAAGCAAAGCGAGGATACAGCCATGAGAGAACAAACGCAATGGATCCGGATTCCCCAGGAAGAATTGGCGCGCAAGCAGATTTTCCACGGCGATCTGGGCGGGCGCTTCGCCTATTTCCGCTGTGAGCAGACGCTTCCCAAGGACGCCCGTTTGACCGTCTGCATCACGGCTGTTTCCCGCTATCGACTGTGGGTGAACGGAATGCCCGTGCTGTCCGGCCCCTGCAAGGGCGATCTGAACCGGCAGTATTATGAAACCGTGGAACTGACGCCCTGCCTGCGAGAAGGGAAAAACGTGTTCGCCGTGCAGGTGCTGTTCAACGATCCGGATATCGCCAGGGATCAAATGGATACCCGGGCGGCGATCAACGGCGTGGTAAGCTCCGGCAATTGTCACGCACTGGCGCTGTATGGGGACATCACAGATCCTGACGGTCATGTTCTCTCTTCCATCACCACCGGCCAGGCGGATTGGCGTGTCTGGCTGGACAATACCTTCTGCCTGCACTCTACCCAGCATACCAATTTGCTTGGCGCTGTGGAGGAAAGCATTGATTTTCGCCTGTCTCCCAA
>JAUNMW010000002.1:0-34410 GCA_030537395.1 Clostridia bacterium
CGTCATCTTCGGCGCCACCGGCGGCGTGATGGAAGCGGCCCTGCGTACCGCTTATGAAACCATCACCGGCGAAACCCTGGAGGATGTGAACTTCACCGCCGTCCGCGGCATTGAAGGCATCAAGGAAGCCACCGTTCAGGTGGGCGACCTGCCTGTTTCCGTGGCCGTGGCCCATTCCACCGGCGCGGCTTCCAAGCTGCTGGATATGGTGCGTTCCGGCGAAAAGAACTACACCTTCATCGAAGTCATGGCGTGCCCCGGCGGCTGCGTCACCGGCGGCGGCCAGCCCATCGTGTCCAGCCAGGACAAGATGACCTGCGATCCCAGAGTGGAACGCGCCAAGGCCCTGTACGGCGAAGACGCGGGCAAGGCGAAGCGCAAGAGCCACGAAAACGAAGAAATCAAGAAGCTCTACGCTGAATTCCTGGGCGAGCCCAACGGCCACAAGGCCCATCAGCTGCTGCACACCCACTACATCAAGCGCGAAAAGTACACGAAATAAGAATCCTTTCCTTTCCTTTCGGAGCCGTCTTTTGCGGAAGGCGGCTCCATTTTTGTAAGCAAGAATTGCTGCCATTCAATGACCATTCAATCTGTACTCTGAATTCTGTACTCTGTTCTCTCCTTTTTTTCTAAATGCTCTCAATGAAAAAATACTTTTCAATTCTTTGGACAATTCCTCCCTCTCCCTCGTCTAATCAGTGAAAGGAGGGAAGCCCCATGGCAGAGGATGAACGCCGCATCTGGCTGGAAGAGGCCATGAACCGATGGGAGACGTCCCTTTTACGCTTATGTTTCGCTTATCTGGCTGACCGAAATTTGGCGGAGGACGCAGTACAGGAAACCTTTCTGAAAGCATGGAAGGGCTACGACCGTTTCCGAAAGGAAGCGGACGAAAAAACCTGGCTCACCCGCATCGCCATCAACACGGCCAAGGATATGCGAAAAAGCGCTTGGTTCAGGCATGTCGATCGATCTGCGGCGCTGGACAGTCTGCCGGACGGCTCCGTACCTTTTGAGGCACAGGACGACACCATCACCCGGGCCGTCATGGCATTGCCGGGCAAGCTGCGTCAGGTATCGCTGCTTTGCTGGCTGCAAGGCTTCAGCGGCTATGAAGCCGCCCGGGTGCTGCATGTGCCCCGCTCTACCGTTTACCATCGATTGAAGAAAGCGCAGGAGCTGCTGAAACAGAAATTGGAGGGATACGATGAAACTTGAGGAAAAGGACATTCAGGCCGCTCTGAACCGGCGCCTGTCCGCCTTGACCGAGGATCCCCTTCGCCGCGCGAAAATCCGGCAGCGCATCGCGCAGAAGGAGGAACCGAAAGTGATGAAAAAATTCTCTATGGGCTTGGCCGTTATGCTGGCCGTCGCGCTTATGTCCGTCACCGCTTTAGCGGCAAACCTGCTTATTTCCCCGAAGCTGAACGCCGTAACTGTTGCAAATCACGCGCTGGAGGAGAAGTATGGCATTACGCTGCCCATGCAGACCTACTTTGGCCGTCAGGAGCAGGAGCAGAAGGATGGCAGCGTTCAGGTAACCTATGAGGGCTATGAAAACATGGCTTACGTGCTGGGAAAATATACGGTGACTGTCCGGGACGGCAAAGCTGTCAGCGTTACCTGGAGCCACGACGGCGAAAGCACGGAGGGCGGCTTTGAAGCCGACGCGTGGGGAGAAAAGCAAATTCAGGAAATGCTGCGCCTGAACGCGGAAACGGGCACTACGATGGCTTTTGATGATTATATCAAAGCTATTAACGCCCGGAACGGCTTTGTGTATGACCCCCAGCCCTTTACAGAAGAAGAAATCGAAGCGGCGGTGCAGCAGTTTGACCGCGAATCCGCCGAGATTCAGGGAAAGGCAAAATTCACCGATCATGAAATGAACCAAATCGCTAAAGAAGCCGTGATCCAGGTATACGAATTAACGGAAAAGCAAGCCGGCTTGCTGCTTCCCGATGACGGGCTCTATCAGTATTACGAAGGAAAGCCCTGTTATACCACGCATGTATTCCTCATTCAAAATCCTTTCCCTGATGATCCTTACAGCCGTGAAACGTTTGTGGAAAAGGATGGAACCTATTTCATCTATATCAACGTGGAAACCGGCGTCGTGGAAGAATTGCATTACGATTCAGGCTTGGGCGGCAACGGATAAGAATTAGCCGCATAAAAAACGCCTCCCGAATGATTGTCCGGGAGGCTCTCTTTTTCTTGGGAGCTTATTCTTCACAGAACGGACAAGGCGCAATAAACTTCATCCGCTCCCCCGTTTCCGGGTGGGTAAATTCCAGGGAATAGGCATGGAGCATCAGCCGCTCCGTATTCGGCATGCGCTTATGGCCGTATAATACATCTCCCAGCACCGGATGGCCGATGGAGGCCATGTGCACGCGGATTTGGTGGGTGCGGCCTGTGATAATATGTACGTCCAGCAACGTCCTGTCCGAATATTCCCGCAGGACCTTCCATTCCGTTTTTGCCCAGCGTCCGTCTTCGTCCACCGCCATTTTCTTTCGGTCTGTTTTGCTGCGGCCGATGGGCTTTTCGATTTCACCGGAGGGCTCCTTCATTTTGCCATATACGATGGCCCGATAGTGTTTTTCCATCTGCCGGGCCGCCAATTGTGACGACAGCGCCGCGTGGGTCTTGTCGTCCTTGGCCACCAGCATGAGGCCGCTGGTGTCTTTGTCCAGCCGGTGCACGATACCGGGGCGCATTTCCCCGCCGATGCCGGATAAGCTGTCCAGATGGTACAAAAGAGCGTTCACCAGCGTGCCGGCGTCGTTGCCTGCCGCGGGATGCACCACCATGCCGCAAGGCTTCACCACCACGGCCAAATGAGCGTCCTGATATAAAATCTCCAGCGGAATATCCTGGGCCTCCGCCTTGGCGGGCTTCACCTCGGGCAAATCCAGCAGGATGTTTTCCCCCGTCTGGGTTTTATAGGAAGCCTTGATTTCCGTTCGCCCGTTGACCGACACGCAGCCGTCCTTGATCAGCGCCGCCGCCCGACTGCGGCTGATTTCCCCATCCCGGGACAGCACCACATCCAGCCTATCCCCGTCCCCTGTATATTCCCGTATCATTTTTCTTTTTTGCTCCAATCCTGGGGCCGGAACAGCAGACTCCATCCGCACAGGATGGCCCCCGCCACCACGCCCACGTCCGCCACGTTAAACACGAACCAATTGAAAAAAGGAAACATATCCAGCACGTAGCCGTACAAAAGCCGGTCGATCATGTTACCCGTGGCACCGCCTAATATCATGGACAGGGCAATGGGAGCCAGACCGGAGGGCCGCATGCCCCGCAAAAGGAAAAAGCATCCGATCAGCAATATAATTGAAACCATAAGAATGGTCCCCGTATTTCCCTGGAAAAGCCCAAACGCCATGCCTGTGTTTTGCACGATCTTCTGCGCTTTGTCCACCGCGCCCGGGAAAAAGCCGAATTGTAAATCCACGCCCACCTTTTCCGGCAGCACGGTCATCCACAAATGCAGCCACTTGACCAGCCGATCCAGAAACAGCACCAGCAATCCCGGCCCCACCCACCGGAACCAATCTTTCTTTTTTCCTTCCATTGCTTCCTCTCTCATTGCAGCCTTAATTGCACCAGCGCCACCACCTGGGCCACAAAATCGCTGATGCCCGGCAGATTGCGTTTCGCCAATGCCTGCAAAATGAACAGCAACGCGGCCCCCAGCACCGAAAAGCCCACCATGATGCCAAGGCCACGGGCGATGCCCTGCCAAAACGCGTCGAACAGCCTGCGTTTCCTGTCCGATTCAAAGGCCACATAATCCGCAAGGCGCATGCGCTCCGCCGCAGCCAAAAACCGCTCCATCCATTTTTCCGGCATAGAAAAGCCCCCTTTTCAGAAAGCTTTCCCATCCCGCTTCCTGATTATAACATTTCAATTCCTCCTTCGCAACCCGCACAGCTCTCTGCCGCGCCGAATAATCTAAAATCGGATGAGATTTTTTGCGATAATCTCATGGTTTTATTTGACATTCCAGCCCGAAGCGGTTACAATATCAAAGTGAATCTCAAGAGGAGTGACTTTGCCATGATCGTAACGAAATTCGGCGGCAGTTCCCTGGCGGACGCCGCGCAGTTCCGGAAAGTGAAAGAAATTTTGGATATGGACCCCGAGAGGAAATATGTGGTGCCCAGCGCCCCTGGACGTCGGGGGCCCGGGGACGATAAAATTACCGATTTGCTGTACGCTGCCCATGCCGCCGCCCAAAGCGGAAAAACCTTTAAGCATTTATTGGAGCGCATCCAGGCCCGCTACCAGGAAATCGCGAATGAGCTTCACGTGGCTATGGATATATCCGGTGAATTTGCCGTGATTGAAAAGAACCTGGAAAACGGGGCCTCGCCCGACTACGCCGCCAGCCGGGGCGAATACCTGAACGGCAAACTGCTGGCAAAGTATTTGGATATTCCCTTTGTGGACGCGGCGGAAGTAGTTCGCTTTACCGCCGACGGCCATTTGTTGGAAGAGGAAACCAACGATCTGATCGGTGAAAAGCTGCGCAGTCTGTACCGCGCGGTGGTGCCCGGTTTTTACGGCGCGGACGCGGAAGGGAATATTCACACCTTCTCCCGGGGCGGCAGCGATGTGTCCGGGGCGCTGGTGGCCAGGGCCGTGAACGCGGATATTTATGAAAACTGGACGGACGTGACGGGCTTCCGTATGGCCGATCCCCGGATCGTGCCGGATGCTCAGTTTATTTCCACCCTCACCTACCGGGAACTGCGGGAGCTTTCCTACATGGGCGCTACCGTGCTGCATGAAGACGCGGTATTTCCTGTCCGTAAGGCGGGCATTCCCACCAACATCCGCAACACCAACGATCCCAAGCATCCCGGCACCATGATCCGCGCCAGCGCCGGCCCCAGCGATTTGGGCCATGTGATCACCGGCATCGCGGGCCATAAAGGCTTCTGCATCGTATCCGTGGAAAAGGATATGATGAACGCCGAGCTGGGCTTTGGCCGCCGGGTGCTGCAAGCGTTTGAAGAATACGGCATCAATTTCGAGCATCTGCCCACCGGCATTGATACCATGTGCGTGGTGGTACATGAAAAAGAACTGAATCCCCATCGGGAGGAGGTGCTGGCCCGTATCCAGGAGCTGGTGCAGCCCGATACCCTGACCGTGTCCGACCATTTGGCCCTCATTGCCACCGTGGGCCGGGGCATGGTACGGAATTTTGGTACCGCCGCCCGGCTGTTCACCGCCATTTCCTCCCAGGGCATCTCCATCCGCACCATCGATCAGGGCAGCAGCGAGCTGAATATCATCGTTGGCGTGGATGAAGAAGATTTTGAAGCCGCGGTGAAGGCTATTTATGATACGTTCGTACGCATCTGATGCGCCAGTGAATAATCCCTGATGATTCGTCATAAGCTTAATACCGGCCCCGGATCATTCATTCGGGCCGGTTTTTCCGTGGTTTCGCTAAAATCGTGCTTTTGCGCACCTTCGGCTTGACGGATGCACCGATTATTTGATATAATAGCTTTATATGGGAAATCTGGTCATTATTTTATTTTTTTGGAGGGGTACTTATGAATTTCCAGGGAAAAGCAGTTTTGGTTTATTTGGAGGAAGATAATATCGCCCGGGCTTATTTTCGGGTGCAGCCGCTGATGACGCAGGACGGACCGCTGGGCCCGGTGGTTTCCGATTTTCCCGATGACGGCTTCCTGCGCATTGTGCCGGATAAAAATGAGCAGCATACGTTTAAAGAAAGAATGCGCACCCTGATCGGCCTTTGCCTGGTGGATCTCCGATTCTTCCCCACGGATGCCAACAAAATCCGTACCAATAAAAATTATGCGCCCATCCGCGGTGAAACCAATCAGTTTATTGTTTATTCCGACGCTGTGCGGGATCTGCCGGAACAGCTGCTTTATCAGGTGGTCGCCGAAAGCGACGTTAAGAATGCCGTTACGCCTTTGGTTTATATCCGCAACGGCGCGAACATCCAGGGCCCCTTCCGCAGAGAAGACGGCCAGAGCGCGGGCGACATCGTTCAGCTGCCCCCGGACAGCAGCGAAATCCATTCTGTGACGGTAAACGGACAGAATTTACTGATTTATTGGCCCCGCGCAGCGGAAGCTGTACCCGAAAAAACAGAAACAGCTGAAAAGCCTGAAAAGGCAATTGCCCCTGTTCCGGAGCCTGCTCCCGCGCCTGCGGTCGAAGCAGCCGTCGAAACTGCCGCCGAACCGGCTCCCATTCCCGAAGAAAACCCCAAGCCCCAGCAGAATGCCTATGAACAGATTCAGTCTTTGAACGAGCAGCTGAGCGAGCACGCCAACAGGCTGTATACGCCTACCATGACCGCGCCGGAGGATTTCATTCCCGAACAGCCCGCCAAGCCCCTCACCGGCACCAAGCTGTATCAGACCCCTCAGCGCCAGACTTCTCCTCGCCGCGCTCACAATCCCCTGATGGAGGCGGTGGAAAACCAGCGTTACGCCGCCCGTTTTGATACCCGTTACGAAACCAGGTACGAAGCGCCTGGGGCCACCATTCCTCAGAATACCGAGTTGAAAGAGGTAGCCAATCCCATTGACGCGCTCAAGCGGGCCCTGCATGGGATGAGCCAATCTCCCGAAGTCCAGCGCCAGGCGGCGGACGTGATTCTTTCCCAGTCCGGCATGCGGGTGATGCTCAGCCGCGCCCTGGGCCGGGAAGCCAATGATTTGACCATTGCCGCTATGCATAATCAGCTTCAAGAGTTGGAAGCGGAACGGCTGATGACCCTCATGCAGCTGGACGATGCGAAAAAGAACCTGGAAAAAACGCATGAAGACGCCTTGCTCAAACTGAATATGGCCGAGCAGAAGAAGCTGGATCAGCTTCATATTGCCCAGCAAACCGCCCAGAACGCTTTGGATCAATTGAATAAATCCATTGATCCCATTGAAAAGAAGCGTCAGGAAGCGGCGGAATATTTGGATGCCCTCCGCGGCTCCATGAACGATCAGCCTCATTTTCTCTGCCCTCCCGTGGGCGGTACCGCCACCAGGCAGGAATTGATTGAGCGCGTGGAAAAATGCCTGAAAGCCGCTGGATTCCAGGTACAGGACGGCGACGCGCTTGCCATGCTCACAGCCTATGCCCTTTCCGACAAAGCAGAAGACTGGTGCTTTGTTTCGGAAGCGATGGACGACGCCGAATACGCCCTGCGCGCCTTTGCCGCAGCGTTGGGAGCCCCCGTTGTTTTCTTCCGGAAGCGGGATAAGGCCGTGGTCATTCCCGGCGGAAACGCTCCAGTTTTCATTTCTTCCTACTATCATAAAGTCAATCATCCATTGGTCACCATAACCGCCTGCGACCGGATCGGCCATGGCGCCCAGGAAGCCTGCAGCTGGACTTCTCCCCACTGCGAGGTGCCGGTTTATGCCGATCCTGAGGCCATTCCTCAAACGCTGCCGGAATGCAGTCCCGTCAGCAAGGAATGCGTTTTGAAAGAAATGCTGAAGGAAAGCCCTTTGAGCCAGGAAACCAAAGCCGTTCTTTCTTCCGTGCGCAAAGCGGTGGCGGAAGCCGGTTATCCCTTGCCGCTGGCCGCGGTGGATATGATGGCCCGCTTCATCGCCGCCACCCAGAATGAATTCAAGGGCGGCGTGGCGGAAGCCATCGATCGGGCCTGCTGCCTGCTCGTAGCCCCTCATATCCTGGATTATTCCCTGGACATGGAAACGCTGAAGCCGAGTTTTGCCTCCATGCCCCGCACATTAAAAGCTTTAAAGGCATAACATGAACGAAGTCATTACCAGCCTGCAAAATCCCCAGGTGAAAACTTGGCGAAGCCTGAACAAAAGCCGGGCCGCCCGATTGGAGGCCGGATTGTTCCTTGCCGAAGGGGAGCACATGGCAGGCGAAGCCTTAAAAGAACACAAAGCCCGGGCGCTGCTGATCGACGAGCGCGCCCGGGAGAAATACAGCGCCCTGGCGGAAAATGTCCAGGGCGTTTCGGTGTATTATTTGGCTGCTCATGTAATGGAAGCCTTGTGTGACGCCAAAACACCCCAGGGCGTAATAGCGGTATGCAATTATCCCGCGGAAACCGCATTAAGCAATCCGGGGGATTTTCTGGTTGCTCTGGACGGCGTGCAGGACCCCGGCAACGTAGGCACCGTGCTTCGCACCATGGACGCGGCAGGCTATACCGCGCTGCTCATGGACGATAAAACCGCCGATCCCTATGCCCCCAAAGCCCTGCGCGCCACCATGGGTGCGGCCTTCCGCATTCCGGCCTATCGGTGCGATTTGCCAAATACGCTTCATGAACTGGCTGAAAAGGGCTATGAAATCATTGCAGGAGATTTGCACGGAGAGCCCTTCTATCAGCGGCGAAAAGCCAAGAATAAAATCTGCATCGTCATCGGCAACGAAGGGCAGGGCATCTCTCCCGCCGTCTTTCAGGAAGCCACCATGCGGCTGAAAATACCCATTGTGGGCAAAGCGGAATCCCTGAACGCCGCCGTGGCGGGCGCCGTTATGATGTATGACTTTTTACGGGAAAGAATGAGATAATTAGCAGAGTTAAGAGTGGAGAGTTGAGAGTTGAGATGTAATAATCTGAACGCTTAACTCTCCACTTTTAACCCTGTATTACAAGTCCCATCAGCGCGGAAAGCTGCATGGCCTGTTCCCGGGTTACCTTCAGGCCCCGCACAGCGGGAAGCTCTATCATCATGCCGTCGATCTCGCAGGAGGTTACATCCATTCCTTTTAACGGGGTCTCATGGATTTCGATGCCTTTCAGATTGCAGCTTCGCAGCACCCAGTCCTGCCAGCGAAAACGGAAAAAGCTGCTTTCCTTCATCACGCATTCGGAAAACAGGATATGCTGGGCCTTGATCTCTGCGAAATTGGATAAATCCATCAGGCAGTTTTCAAAGGATACGTTCATCATGGGCGATTCGGAGATATGCACCCCCGTCATGCGGCAGCCCCGGAAGTTCACCCGCTGAAACGTGGATTTTTCAAACCGCATACCGCTCAAATCGCATTTATCCAGCACGCAGTCTACCAATATCAGCCGTTCCGATCCGGAGGAACGGAATACGCATTTTTCAAAGCAGCAGCCGGAAAACTCCAGGGTTTCCCCTGCCAAATCCGGCAAATCCTCGCCGTAAAAATGGCATTGCTCCACATCCGTTCCTTGCTCCAAAGCTTCGCGAACGGCCTCCTCCAGCGTTTCCTCCCGCAGGTTTTCCGGCAATTTAGGCGGCAGCACGGCTCATTCTCCCCATTCGTCATGATATCCGCTTCCGAAAACTGTCAGACAGCGGAGTATTTTTCCTTCTGATCAAAACTGAAACAAAATACCGACCACAGCCGAAATGGCGATGAATACCACCGGATGCCATTTCAGTTTTTTCTGTCCGATAAAGATCAATACAGCCAGAATAATGGCCTTCCAGATGAACATATCCCCTAAATTGCCGGACAGTCCATAGGCATTCAGATTCACCAGTGCTACCTTGGCCACGTTCAGCCCCGCCGCGGTGATCATGGCGATCGACGCAGGACGCAGACCGTAGAACGCACCCTCCACCAGGGGATTATTCCGGAATTTGTTCAGAAAACGCGCGATGATCAGGATCACAATGATGGAAGGCAGCGCAAGGCCAACGGTAGCGATGAGGCCCCCCGGCACACCCATTGTTTTAAAGCCCGCGTAGGTGGACATATTGATGCCGATCGCGCCGGGTGTGGATTCGGATACGGCGATCATATCCGCAATATCCGCATGAGAAAACCAGCCGGTAGCATCGGACATTTCATAGAGGAAAGGCAGCGTTGCCAAGCCGCCGCCCACGGAAAACAGGCCTGTTTTGGCAAATTCCAGGAAAAGGCGAAGCAGCGTCATCATGCTTTCTTTCCTCCTTTTCCGGGAACAGACCGGCGATTTTTGAATTGAGAGGCGGCTATGCCCACCGCTCCGGCCAGCAGCACCAGCACCGCGGCGGGGACTTTAATGGGCAGTACGCCCGAAAAAGCGTTCAGCGCAAAAATGATGATGTACAGCGCCAAAGTAAAGGGGTCCACCACGGATTTTTTCCACAGCCGCAGCACTGCCTGCACGATCAGCACGCACACGCAAACCCGGATGCCGGCAAAGGCGTGCTGAACCACAGGATAATGGGCAAAATTCGTAAGAAAAGCGGCAATCACGAGAATAATAACGATAGGTCCTGCCAGGAAGCCCATGGTGGCTGCCAAAGCCCCTTTCACGCCCGCTTTCTTTTCTCCGATAAACGTGGATACATTCAGCGCGATGATGCCGGGCGTGCATTGTCCGATCGAGAAATAATCGCGCAGCTCATCCATATTGGTCCAGCCGCGTTTTTCCGCCAGCTCACGCTCCAGGATCGGCAGCATGGCATATCCGCCGCCAAAGGTGACGCAGCCTATTTTGGCAAACGTCCAGTATAATTCCAGCAATTCGTTCATGCTTTCCCCTCCGTGCGCTTTGTTGATCCTATTATACAGGAAAAACACGAAGAAGTACAGAAATTTGTTTCCACTGTAAAAGCCCAAATTGCGCTTTTCGTTCTTGTATATTTTTTCTTTCAGCGTTACAATAGATGCAGTATTACAGTGCGGGAGGCTTACGATATGGCGGATGCAATCATTCAAGGTATGCATGGCTGCAGCCGGGAGGATGAATATGTTTGTCCTTCCTATCCCCTGGTACGGCAGCGTTTGGAATGGTTTCAGGATCAAAAGCTGGCTTTGATGATGCACTTTGGTATTTATTCGCAATTGGGCATCTGCGAATCCTGGCCCCTGTCTGATGGGGACGCGGAATGGAGCCGGAATGAAATTGATTGGGAAAAGGACGGGGCGGCGTTCCGGGAGCAATACCGGAATTTAAACAAAAGCTTCAATCCCGTGCGCATCCAGCCTGAAAAATGGGCGGATTTTGCCGCCGGGAACGGCTTCAAGTACCTGGTTTTTACCACCAAACATCACGACGGTTTCTGTCTGTTTGATACGAAGTATACTGATTACAAATCCACTGCCCCGGATTGTCCTTTCCACACACACAAGTATGCCAACATCGTAAATGCCGTATTCGACGCTTTTCGGGCCAAAGGGATCGGAATTGCCGCCTATTTCTCCAAGCCGGACTGGCATTGCCCCTGGTACTGGGCGGAGGGGATGGAAAAGCCTGTGGCCTTTAACCGCAATCCCACCTATGACCCCAAAGCTCACCCCGAAGTTTGGGAGCAGTTTGTCCAGTACACCCACAACCAAATGATGGAATTGGTACGGGATTATGGCCCTATCGATATTCTGTGGCTGGACGGCGGCCAGGTGGGGCCTCAGAATGGACAGGATATCCGTTTATCCGAATTCGTGGAACAAGCCCGGAGAATCCAGCCCGGCCTGCTGACGGCGGACCGTACCATCGGAGGCCCCAACGAAAACTACATTACGCCGGAGCAAAGCGTGCCCACCGCGCCCATCCGGGTGCCCTGGGAAAGCTGCGTCACCATCGGCACCGCCTTTTCCTATCGTTTTGACGAACGGTATAAAACGCCGCGGGAGCTGGTGCATCTGCTCATTGACGTGGTCTGCCGCGGCGGCAATCTGGCCCTGAACATCGCGCCCCAGCCGGACGGCAGGCTGCCCAAAGCGGCAATGGACGCGGCGGAAGGCCTTGGCAAATGGCTTCAGGATCATGGAGAAGCCATTTACGGCACCCGTCTTGCGGAACCCAATGAACAGGGCGCGGTGGCATTCACCAAAAAGGGAAAGGTGCATTATGCCCTCGTTCGCCTGCCGGAAGGAGAAAAGCTGACGGATTCTCTGCTTCTCCCCTGGCCCCATGAAGCGCGGAAGCTGACGCTGCTTGGTTTGGAGGCTCCCCTTTCCTTTGAACGAACCGAAAAAGGCCTGCTGGTACGCATTCCCGAAATCCTGCAGGGCCATAATCCCCTGGCCCCCGCGATCCGCATCGAATAAAAAAACAGCCTGCTTCATAAATCCATGGGATGAAGCAGGCTGTCTCTTTTCTTTCTCTTTATTCCTCGCCAATTTCCCGCAGGATTGCGTGATAGGTTTCATCGGAAATATCATGCTCGATCTTGCAGGCATCGTCCCGGGCATTTTCCTCTCCCACGCCGATTTTGATCAAAAATGCGGTCAGCGCCTTATGACGGTCATAAATCCGCTGAGCAATTTCCAATCCCTTTTCTGTAAGCGTAATATAGTTGGATTCATCCATCAGGATATAGCCGTTTTCCCGCAGATTTTTCATCGCAAAGCTGACGGATGGCTTGGTTACGCCCAAGGACGCGGCAATATCAATGGATCGGGCGTAGCCTTTTTGTTCCCCCAGCATCAGGATCATTTCCAGGTAATCCTCTGCGGACTTGTGAATGTTCATGGTTTCCTCCTCTTTTCCATGCGCAGACCATAAGGGTATACGTTTGCAAGCACGGCACGATGATTTCATGCCGTACACTTTCTTTATCCTGTTCGGCTGATAACGGTTTGATTATAACACAGATACCACATTCTGACAAGATGGATTTTCGGGATTCCTACTTATGGAAACTTTTCCATTAATCAACCGGACCAACGCAGGAAATAGACCCCCGGATATCGAATATGAAAATAGTTAACCGCTGCTTTGCCACCCAAGCATCCCATCTTTTCCGTTCTTCTTGAATCATGCTCTGATGCACGCAATAACAGTGGGATGAAAATGAATCGCCTAAGGAGGAACAATCATGGATTCCTTTATCTTATCTCTTTCCACCCGGATTCTGGCAGACGAAAGCATTCTTCCTATCCGCCACGCGGCAGAAATTTTGAAGCGGGATATGCGGCAGGTGCTTACCTCCCGAGGCCCTGAAAACCAGATCCGCGTAGTATTGGATGGTTCTATTCCCGCGGAAGCCTATAAAGCGCAGGCAGCAAGCCATGAGATCCTGCTTTCCTGCGGGGATGATTTGGGCGCCGTCTACGCGCTGCTGTCCATCAGCGAACGGTTTTTGCATGTGAAACCCTTGGGCTGGTGGATGAGCCTGAATCCTGAAAAGATGGAAACCGCGTTCGTTTCCTGCCAGACCTGGGAAAGCCCCCAGTATAAAGTGCGTTTCCGCAGCTGGTTCGTCAACGATGAAATCTTATTCTCCGGCTGGCACAGCGAGGAAAACGCCCGGGCCGAGGTGTGGGAACGGGTGTTTGAAACGGTGCTGCGCTGCGGCGGCAACATGGTCATTCCCGGCACCGATCGGGGCTACGACGGCGAAGTGCTCAATAAAATGGCCCTGGATCGTGGCCTGTGGCTCACGCAGCACCATACGGAGCTGCTGGGGGCGAAAATGTTTGCCCGGGTCTATCCCGATCTGCAGGCCTCCTACAGCCTGTACCCCGAAAAATTTGAAGCTCTGTGGCAGGAGGCCATCGACCTGTACGCGGGGCGGCGCGTGGTATGGGCTATCGGGTTCCGAGGCCAGGGCGATAAATCCTTCTGGGAGGATGACGCCGCCGTGGACACGCCTGCTAAGCGCGGCGCTTTCATCGTCAAAGTGATGAAGCGCCAGATGGAGCTGGTGCGGGCCAAGGACTCCAACGCTCAATTCTGCACCAATCTGTACGGCGAAATGATGGCGCTGTACCGGGACGGCCATTTGCCCGTTCCCGACGGGGTCATCAAGCTGTGGGGCGACAACGGCTTTGGAAAAATGGTATCCCGCCGGCAGAATAACGATAATCCCCGCACAGACGCCATGCCCGGTGAAAACGAATCCGGCAGGAACGGCATCTATTACCATATCAGTTTCTATGATCTGCAGGCTGCCAACCACATAACACCGCTCCAGAATCCGCCTCAAATGATCGCGGACGAGCTGAAAACCATCCTTTCCCGCAAAGCCGATACTCTTTGGAATATCAACGTGGGTTCCATCTATCCTCATGCCGTGTTCCTGGATTTGGTATCCCGCATGTGGCGGGAGGGAGAATACGATGCCGCTTCCGCCGCCCAGGATTTTGCCGGGCAGTATTACGGCAGCGAGAGCCTTGCCCCCCTCATCACCGGCTACGCGGAAAGCGCTGTATTCTACGGACCCCATGCGGATGATCGGGCGGGCGATCAGTACTATCATTGGCCCCTTCGGGCCCTGGCTCACGCACTGGTGCTGGGTGAAACGGAAAAGCCCGTCAAATCCCTGTACTGGGCCGCTGGAAATACGTCCTTCCCGGAGCAAGTGCAGCAATTGGCCGCTTATGCGAAGCCCGGGATCACCAGCTGGAAGCGTTATCTTCGGCAGGTTCGGGCGGGCATGGACGCGTTGGACGATACCAATCCTGCAGCTGCCGCCCGCCTTCGGGACCGGGAATACCTGTATGGGCTCATTCATCAAACGGGCTGCGAAGGACTGTATGCCTTTTGCCAGGCCTGCCTGCATTCCATGCGGAACAACGACCTGCAAGCCTTCCTGTGGGCCGATCATGCCCTGCAATGCCATCGGAAAACGCTGGCCGCCATGAACCGGGTCCAGGGCCGTTTTGCTCATATTTACCGCAATGATTGCTTCTCCGGCGTTTCTGTCACCATTCAGGTATTGGAGACCGCCCGAGCATGGCTGCGCATGAAGGGCGACGGCGAATATCTGTTCAAATGGGAAAAACAATTCCTGATCCCGCGCAGCGAAGCCATTCTTTCTCTGCAATCCCATCGCACCACGCAGCTGACCGACGATGATCTGGGGCTGCGCCTGCGGGGCGAAATACCGTTGGAAGAAGCATAACGCTTTTCTACGGGTCATAGCTGATAAAAAACCGTGTGAAAAAAGCTGTGCGGTCCAAACAGATCGCACAGCCCATCCGGTTTTTGTTTTTCCCAACAATTTGTTTTTTACCGCCGCCGATCAGCGGCGGCTTTTTATTTGGTGGTCAGCAGTTCGCCGTAGCCGGGGAAAGGCCAAAGCTTTTCGTCCACAATGCTTTCCGCTTCATCCGCCAGGGCACGCAATTCCTGCATCCGCTTGAAAACGCAGTCTCTGCAGTGCCGGGCCTGAGCCAGGGGATCAGCGGGCAGATCGTCCAGCGCCTGAATCGCCTCATGCAGCGCTTCATTATGCGCGCCGATCTCATTGATCAATCCGGTAAGACGGCGCAGCAGCTTCTGTTCATAAACCGGTTCCACATCCGGCAGAAGCCGGCGCTTATCCGCCCCATCCCGGGCCACATTGCCGGAATAAGCGCTGATGGCAGGAATGATTTCCTTGTTCACAATATCCAGCATCGTATGAGCTTCAATGGAAATCACCTTGCAGTAGTTTTCCAGCTGCACATCGTAACGGCTGTGCAGTTCCTGACGGGTGTATACTCGCTGACGCTCAAACAGCGCCACATTCTCATCGGTGATCAGATACGGCAGCGCATCCGGAGTGCTGGGCAGATTCAGCAAGCCTCTCTCCTGCGCTTCTTTTTTCCATTCCTCAGCATAATTATTGCCGTTGAAAATAATGCGCTTATGGTTTGTAATGGTATCCACCACCAGCTGCTCCACCGTGGCGCGAATATCCACCGCCGCTTCCAGCTGATCCGCAAAGCCCATCAGCACGTCAGCCACGATGGTGTTGATCACCACATTGGCCTCCGCAATGGACATGGAAGCGCCAGGGCTGCGGAATTCAAACTTATTGCCGGTAAAAGCAAAAGGCGATGTGCGGTTCCGGTCCGTGGTATCCTTGGGGATACGGGGCAGCGTGGTCACGCCGATATTCATATCCATTTTTTCCCCGGCGATGTAGGCGCTGTGATGCTCAATAGCATCCAAAATGGCCTGCAGCTCATCCCCCAAAAACATGGATATGATGGCCGGCGGCGCTTCATTGCCGCCCAGGCGATGATCGTTCCCCGCGCTGGCCACGGAAATGCGCAGAAGATCCTGATGCAGATCCACCGCCTTGATCACCGCCACCAGGAACAAAAGAAACTGGGCATTCTCGGCAGGCGTTTCTCCAGGCTCCAGCAGGTTCAGGCCCGTATCGGTGCTCATGCTCCAGTTATTGTGCTTGCCGCTGCCGTTCACGCCCGCGAAAGGTTTTTCATGAAGCAGGCAGGCAAAGCCGTGCTTGGCCGCTACCCGTTTCATGATTTCCATGGTCAGTTGATTGTGGTCGGTGGCGATATTGCTGGTAGTGAAGATGGGGGCCAGCTCATGCTGGCATGGAGCCACTTCATTGTGCTCCGTTTTGGCGGATACCCCCAGCTTCCAAAGCTCTTCGTCCACTTCCCGCATAAAGGCGGCCACCCTCGGCTTCAGATTGCCGAAATAATGATCGTCCAGCTCCTGGCCCTTGGGGGGACGGGCCCCAAACAGGGTCCGGCCTGTAAAAATCAAATCCTTCCGTTTGCTGTACAAATCCCGGTCGATCAGGAAGTATTCCTGCTCGGGACCCACCGTGGCGGTCACCTTTTTCACATCCGGATGCCCCAGCAGCCGAAGAATGCGCTTTACCTGCCGGTTCAGCGCCTCGTTGGAACGCAGAAGCGGCGTTTTTTTGTCCAGCGCCTGGCCGCCCCAGCTGCAAAAAGCAGTAGGGATGCAAAGGGTGCCATCCTTGATAAAAGCATAGCTGGTGGGGTCCCAGGCGGTGTAGCCCCGTGCTTCAAAGGTGGCCCGAAGCCCGCCGGAGGGGAAGGAAGAAGCATCCGGCTCTCCGCGCACCAGCTCCTTGCCGCTGAATTCCATGATCGCTCCCCCGCCCTCGATGGGCGAAAGGAAAGAATCATGCTTTTCCGCGGTAATACCCGTCATAGGCTGAAACCAATGGGTATAATGCGTCGCGCCTTTTTCGATAGCCCAGTCCTTCATGGTGTTCGCCACCACGCTGGCCACCTGGGGATTCAGGGATTTTCCTTCCGCAATGGTACGATGCAAGGCCCGGTACGTTTCTTTGGGCAAGCGCTGACGCATCACGGCGTCATTGAAAACCAGGCTGCCGAACGTATCCTGCAAATTCATTGGTATCCCTCCCTGAAAGCGGCGTGAATCAAAGCCACGCATAACAAAAATACCTTGAAATTATATGCCACTCCATCCGAATGTGTCAAGAGGGAAACACACTGAAAACAACGCTTTCAGCCTCGAAGCCCGCGAGTTTGCTTTTTTTACTTCTGCCTTTTTCCGAATGATCGCGGTAATTTTATTTTCTGAATCCCGGAAAAATCGGTTGACATTTATCCTCTTTTCCGCTATAATTATTTCTGCTGTTTGACAGCGCCTGTTATGCGGTCGTGGCGGAATTGGCATACGCGCACGTTTGAGGGGCGTGTTCTTAACCGAGTACGGGTTCAAGTCCCGTCGACCGCACTTGAAAAGTTCTGAACGTGGTTCAGAGCTTTTTTCTGTAATCAGTTTTAAAGATTCCGAAAACAGCCGCCGGAGTTTTCCGACGGCTGCATCTCAGAACCTATTTACCAGTGCCGGCTATGTTGGCCAATCATGCCTCGATGTCCACCCATGGAGGCACGAGGACCCATACAGAAACCGCCTATCCGCAGGCGGAAGCCCATGCCATAGCCGCCCATGGGACAGCGGTAGTGCCAGGTGCCCAGAATGAAGGGGAAGCCCCAGAAGAAGGAACGGCGGGCATCCGACATTGGAAGCGTTAAAAACGACAATGTGAACGAAAACAGAATCAATGATTCTTTTTCCGGTTCACGCCGATTTCCTCGTTATTCTGAAAGCCCAGCGTAATGCTTTGGCTGCCCATTTTCCGGCGCAGAGCGTACACCGCGGCTTCCAGCTTATCCTGTTTATCCCGCTTTTTCTTTTTCGTTTCTCCCTCCAGCAGATCAAACAAATCCACCTGCTGCACTTCTTCCCCCGCAGGGATCAGTTTCGTTACCCCCACGGTGATGGCCCGGATGGGGGCGTTTTCGCCGATCTGCCAGTTTTCTTCGATCAATTCCATGGCCACGCGCTGAATTTCGTGCTGCAGATAAGTGGGCGAATTTAAGGAGGTCTGTCTGGAAATCACTTTTAATTCCGGCGTTTTGATCTGCACGCTGATCACGGAGCCCTTCAATTGGTGGCTTCTCAGATTTTCCGCCACTTCGTCTACCAGCACGGATATACCCGTCATCACTTCTTCCCGGGCGATCAAGTTCCGCTTGAAGGTCATTCCCCGGCTGACAGATTTGATTTCCGGCGCGTCGCCCCATTTGCGGACGGTCTCCGTATCCAGACCGTTGGCATAAATCCATAGCATTTCGCCGCCTTTGCCAAGCAAGTCGCGTATGCGTTCCTTGGGCTGGACAGCCAGGTCTCCGATGGTAAAAACGGACTTTTTATTCAGCGTGTCCACAGCCGCCTTGCCGGCGAACAGTAAATCGGAAACGGGCAGCGGCCAGAGCATATCCCGGTAGTTTTCTTCGTCGATCAGGGTGGTGGCATCCGGTTTTTTATAATCAGAGCCCATTTTGGCAAACACTTTGCAGAATGAAACGCCTACCGATATGGTGATGCCGATTTCCGTTTTCACACGGACCCGGATTTCATCCGCCAGCTCCCGGGGTATTTTTTTGAAAAATTCCGGCGCCCCGGTCATATCCAAATAGGATTCATCAATGGAGGCGGGCTCCACAAAATCAGTGTAATCCCGATAGATGGCGTTCACCTGATCCGAGATTTCCCTATAGAAATGATGCCGGGGCGGAACAAACACAATGCCGGGGCATTTCTTTTTCGCCTGCCATACAGTATCGGTGGTTTTTACGCCAAATCTTTTCGCCAGCTCGTTCTTGGCAACCACCACGCCCAGCCGGTTTTCCGGGTCCCCCGCCACGGCCATGGGTACGTTTTTCAGTTCCGGTTTTTCCAGGCACTCGCAGGACGCAAAGAAATTATTGCAGTCGCAGTGAAAGATCAGCCGGGGCTTCTTCTCCATCGCCGTTTGCTCCTTTCCACAAGTATTGAAAAAAAGTGATATTCCCACTTCAGCGGCGTTTTACCTGATCATCTGTTCAGCATCATTTTTTTATAAAGTATTCCGCATAAATCATGATAATCCCGAAGCCATCTTGTGTCAAGCATTAAGGAAACACAGAAAAATCATTTCTTTTTTCTTCCAGCTATTGACACGCCTTTCTTCCGGGCATATAATAACCGTGAATTGAATAAGTAAGAGTTCTTCAGGGCAGGGTGCAATTCCCTACCGGCGGTATAGCCCGCGAGCCGAAAGGCCGATCCGGTTGGATTCCGGAGCCGACAGTACAGTCTGGATGGAAGAAGAGATTCTTTTCTTTTGTATGCCAACCTCCTGAGGGCTCTTTCAGGAGGTTTTTTCTTGTCGCAATTCGCTTTATCCGGCGCAGGGCGGTCCCGCAAAAAGAAGGGCGCTTTATCGCTGAAGCCTTATCTGTTTTTGCTTCCCATGGTGTTTTTCGCGGTGGGTTTTGTGTATTATCCTTTTATCAAAACCTGCATCCAGAGCGTATCCAATGTAAACTTCCGGGGAGAAATTACCGGCTTCGTGGGCCTGGAAAATTTTCAGTATTTGTTTTCCCGCCGGGAATTCGGCATTGCCCTGCGAAACACCCTGAAGCTTACGCTGATCAACGTGCCCATTACCATCGTGATCACGCTGTTATTGGCCTGGCTGTGCAGCCGGCCCCACCCACTGCACAGCATGTATGAAACCATGTTCGCGCTCCCCATGGTGGTGTCCATGGCGGCGATCACGCTGGTTTTCAAAGTGCTGCTCAATCCTTCCGTAGGTTTTCTCAATTATGCGCTGGGCCTGAATATCGGCTGGTACGAGGACCGGCATACCGCCATGAGCGGCATTCTGATGCTGACGGTGTGGATGGGCATTGGGTTCAATTTTCTTCTGTTTCTCTCCGCCTTTAAGGGGCTCCCCCCGGATATGCTGGGCAGCGCCGAGCTGGACGGCGCGGGAAAACTGCGCACCCTTCTGTCCATTCAAATTCCCCTGATCTCCCCCACCATTCTGTACGTTGCCTGCACCAACATGATCCAGGCCATGATGACCAACGGCCCCATCCTGATTTTGACCCAAGGGGGCCCTTCCCGCTCCACCATGACCATGATTTACCTCATGTACACTTCCGGCTATGCATCCTCCAATTACAGCCTGGCCGCAGCGGTAAGCATCATTTCCTTCGGCATGACGCTGCTGTTTACTGCCCTGCTGTTCACCATGGAAAAAAGGAGGGTGCATTATCAATGAGCCGCTCCCGCCGAATCCATGCCCGTGAATGGACATTGTCTATCCTGGCTTTGCTTCTGGGCTGCCTGATCCTGTTTCCCCTGTTTTACGGCATCCTTGGCGCGTTTAAAAGTCCGGCAGAATTTATCGTCTATCCCCCCACGGTGTTTCCAAACAGTTTTGGGTATCTGGCCAATTTTGAAACCGTGTTCACCCGAGTGCCCATGCTGCGTTATTTCTGGAATACCCTGATCGTGGCCACGTTCACTACATTGATTCGCTTGCTGATTGCCGTTTTTGCCGCCTACGCTTTTGTGTTTTTTCAGTTTCCCGGCAAAAAAGCATTGTTTTTTCTCCTGCTGGGCACCATGATGCTGCCGGCGGACACGCTGGTGATCACCAATTATCAAACCGTTTCCCGGCTGGGCTTGCTGGACACCTATCTGGGCATCGGCATCGTTTCCTTTGTGGGAGCCTCTCAAATGTTCATGCTGCGGCAGCATTTCCTGTCCTCTCCCAAGCCGCTTCGGGAGGCGGCCCAGCTGGATGGCTGCGGAGATTTGAAATTCATTTTCTTCATCCTGCTTCCCATGAGCATGCCGCTGCTTTTCACCCTGTTTCTGCAGGCTTTCGTGGCCCAATGGAACGCATACCTGTGGCCGTTGCTTGTAACCAACACCACAGAAATGCGCACCGTGCAGATCGGCATCACCATGCTGACCACCATTGAGGGCACCAATTACGAAACCATTCTGGCCGGGGCCGCCGTAACCATGACACCCGCCATCCTGCTGTTTATCCTGCTGCGCCGATCCATCACCCGCACCATGAGCGGCGGGGCCATCATCGGCTGAACCGGATTCCGACGGCGTTTTGCCGCTGAAATATATTGTTCCAATTGCAAGGAGGTATCTCTGTATGATGAAAAAGGCTGTTTCCCTGGTTCTGTCTCTCATCCTGCTGTTAAGCCTGGCCGCCTGCGCCAAGGCGGATACGATCAGCATCGTATTCTGGCATTCCATGTCCGAGGAAGCGGGCACGCTGATGGAAAAGTATGTGAAGGATTTCAATGAAACCATCGGCAAAGAAAAAGGAATTGAAGTCACCTCCGTATTCCAGGGCGCTTATGCCGATTCCGTCAACAAAATGAACGGCATTCTGTCCGCAGGGCAAAATGATACTTTGCCCGACGTGATGCAGCTGGACGCTACCGGCAAGGTATCCTTCGCTTCCGCCCAAATTGCCTATACGGTCGATCAAGCGCTGACCGATCATCCTAAAGCCGATCTTTCCTCCCTGCTGGCTCCCGCGCTTGCCAATTGGCAGCTGGCGGGCGTACAGCTGGGGCTTCCCTTCGCCACCTCCACCACCGTGACCTATTACAATAAAACCGCGCTGGATGCCGCGGGCTTTTCCGCTCCCGAAACCCTGCAGGATATTGGCGCGCTGGCTCCCCTGGCTCAGGACGGCGTGAGCGTGTATGCCTCCATTCCCAACACGCCCACGCTCGCCAACTGGCTGGGACAGCTTGGCAGCGATTTGGTGAACAATCACAACGGCACCGAGGGCAGCGCCACCGAACTGGCCTGCCTGGATAACGGGGCCCTGGCGGCATTCCTGACCGCCTGGAAAGACCTGTATGCTACCGGCGCTTTGATCAACAATTCCGGCTCCAGCGACGAATTCGTGGCTGGGCGGCAGCTAATCATGACCAGTTCTTCTTCCAGCGTCACTTCCCTGCTGGAGCGCATCGGCGGCGCTTTCGAGTTGGGCGTGGCCCCCTATCCCAAGGTGAATGATACCGCTTCCTTTGGAGCCACCGTGTCCGGAAGCTGTCTGGTCATGTTTGATCATGGCGATGAACGCAAAGCCGCGGCCTGGGAATTCATTCAGTATCTTACTGGCGCCTCCGTTCAGGCCGATTTTGCCCGGGGCACCGGGTATCTGCCCTCCAACGCGGAAGCGGCGAACAGCGAAACCTGGCAAAGCCTGATCGCAGAATATCCCCAATATCAGGTGGGCCTGGATCAGCTTCTGCAAACCCCGAACACCATGCGCAGCGTTACCGTGGGTCCCTCCGCCGATTTCTACTACGGCATCATCAACGATATTTCCGATATGCTGGAGGAAGACCTTTCCGTAGCGGAAACTGTGGATTTGATGGCCGATGATCTGGGCGGCATGCTGGCGCAGTACGCCCGGGCGAACCCTTAATTTGGGTAAAGATTGCTGGTAAATGTAACTATTCACAAAATGGCAAATTCTTTAGAGTTGAGAGTTCATATAGCGATAAACAATCCAAACATTCAGCGTAACTATATAAATCTCAACTCTTAACTCTCAACTCTCCACTCCCCTGTCATCTGTTCTTCCGGTTTATCCGGGTTAGGAGAAAAATCATGGACCTTTCCACTTCCACCAACATCTGCGCCTTCCAACGGGGCCGCAGCCGCCTGCCCGTGGAATTCAGCATCGAAACCTGCGCCAAGGCGGGCTATAAGGTGCTGGACATCAATTTCTGCATGGCCATGAACCCGGAATCTCCCTTGCGGGGGCAGGAATGGAAAGAGTATATCCGCTCCATCGGCGATCTGGCGAACCGCTTTGGTATCCGCTTCAATCAATCCCATCTGCCCTACTATGACGTGGACAAGGAAAAGGGAACGGACAAAGCCGCCCTGATGAAAGAACTGATTCGCCGCAGCCTCATCGGCACCGCCATGCTGGGGGCGCGCTGGGCGGTCACCCATCCCTTTACCGTGTACGGCGCGGGTCACGATCTGTCCGTATCCCGGCAGGCCAATCTGGATTATTACGGAAAGCATGCCGAGCTTGCAAGGAGCCTCGGAATCGGCATCGCGCTGGAAAACGACTTTGAATACTTAAGCGACCCCAGGCAGCGCATTTACTGCGCCAATGTGTATGAGTTGATCGAGCTGTGCGACGCTTTTCACGACCCGGAACATATCGGCGTCTGCTACGATTTCGGCCATGCCAATTTGACCGGCGGCTTCCACCGGCAAAATCTGAACGCCATCGGCAACCGCCTGAAGGCCATTCATGTGCAGGACAATCACGGTAAAGAAGACGAGCATCTTCTTCCCTTCTTCGGTTCCATTGATTGGCCAGACGCCATGCGGGGCCTGGCCGAAAGCAGCTATGACGGTGATTTGACCTTTGAAATTCAGGAATTCGGGCGCTATCTGCCCCAGGATTTAAAGCACCTGGCCGTGGAAAACTCCATCATTGTGGGCAAGCGGCTGATCAGCCTCTTTGAAGAAGCGAAAAACGCCCATTGATCAAAACTGACAGAACAACGAAAGAAGGAACAGGACAAGGGGAACAAAGCTCCCCTGATCCTGCTCCATTTTTTATGGTTCTTTTTATAGCTCCGTCACTTTCGCCAAGTGTCCGTTCATTTTGTTTCTGCCGAATCGTATTCAAAAAGGGCCGGAATAAGCCGACCCTTTTCAAAAAGATATGTTACCATTCTTCCGTCCAAAGCTTCCGTTTGCGCTCCAGCATTTCATCCGTCCGGTCTATGTAATGCTGGATTTCGCTTACGTTGGGGGCCCGCTCGATCCGGCCGATGGCGGGGTTCACCCGCTTGCTGATAGCCCCGGACCCCACCGCCAGCACATGGCCCGTTTCCTCCATCATATCCACATTGTACAGGCATTCGTGACCCGGCAGAGCGTAGCCCACGTTTTCCAGATTCCCCGCCATATGCTTTTGGCGGTACAGGTAATAGGGCCGCATGCCTCGGTTGGCCGCTTCTTCTCTCCCCGCGTCCACCATGGCCGCCACCATGTTTCCATCCGGCAGCTCCGCTTCCCATAAATGCAAAAGACTGCTGCGCTTGATGGATAAGGTGTGCACGGTCAGGCTTTCTGGAGCCAAGGAACGGCTCCATTCCAGCGTTTGCAGAAACATATCCAGGTTTTCCCCCGGCAGCCCGGCGATCAAATCCATATTGATGTGATGAAATCCGATCTTTCGGGCCAGGGCATAGGCCGTCTCCGTCTGGGCGGTGGTGTGCTTCCTGCCGATGCGCACCAGCGTTTCATCGTGCATGGTCTGGGGATTCACCGAAATGCGGGTGGCCCCATGATCCCGGATCACCAGCAGTTTGTCTTCATCAATGGTGTCCGGCCTTCCTGCCTCCACCGTCACTTCCTTCGCCTGATCGATAAAGGGCTGGGCCGCGGACAGCACCCTGTCCAGCAGCTTGGCGCTCAGGGAGGTGGGCGTGCCGCCGCCCATATAGAAAGCCCGGGGCTTCAAGCCTTTTTCCTTCAGCAATGAAAGGGTACCCGCGATTTCCCGTTCCAGCGCGTCCACATAAGGCGGCAATTGCTTGCCTTTTCCCACCTCGCCGCTTAAAAAAGAGCAGTATGCGCACCGGGACACGCAGAAGGGGATGCCCACATACAAATCCACATCCTGGCTGCCCGGCTCCCCCATGCTCATCTGCACAGACACGATCTGGGAAAGCAAATCCGCCTTTTCCGGCAGGATATCAAAAATTTCTTTGGTTTCATCCCGGGCCTGATCCAAGGTAAGCCCCCGGCTCATGCCCTCGTACAAAAGCCTGGTGGGGCGAATACCGGTCAGGGACCCCCAGGGCGGCGTGCGGCCCGTGACCTGCTTCATGATGTCGTACAGGGCTTGCTTGATCAGCCGCTTGTGATAGCGTTTTTCCAACAGGGAATCTTCGCTTACTTCCCGGCCTTTCTCCATTACGCCTGAATAAGCGCCGGACATTTCCATGCGGCAAACTCGAACGCCGTTTTGAACGCTTTCGGTATGGCGGATCATCACATCCCCGCCCGATTCATTTACGCGGAAAGCGGCGTCTCCCCAGAAAATGCGCACCACATCCGCCAAATCATTGGCAAATTGGGGCGTGGGCGTTTCAATGGATACGGTCAGCGCCATTGGTACACCCTCCTTTCCTGCTCCAGGTTCGTGGGTTCCCCATGACCGGGGCAAACGATATAATTCTTTTCCAGCCCCAGCAGCCGCCGCAGGGAACGGAACAATTCCATTTGGTCCCCGCCTGGAAAATCCGTGCGGCCATAGGAATGATAAAACATGGTATCCCCAGTGAACAGCACGTCCCCCATGGCATAGCATACGCTGCCCAGGGTGTGGCCCGGGGTATGCAGCACCTTTATATCCAGCCCGGCCAAATGAAGGCTGGCCCCCTCCTGCACAAAATTCGTAGCGGCGGGCCGGGGTTCATCATCGCCCATATCCGCGCCCACGCTCCAAACGGGGTCCAGCAGCATCACATCGTCGGAAGGGTGCATATAAATGGGCGTGCCCTCAAAAGCGTACAACGCGCCGGTATGATCAAAATGCCCGTGGGTCAAAAGCACCGCGGCGCACTTTTTCCCGTCCAGCGCTTTCATGATTTTTTCCGCTTCATCGGCGGGATCGATCACGATGGCTTCATCGGTCCCTTCGTTGTATACAATATAGCAATTGGTCTGGATGGGGCCCAGTACCAGGGTATCAATTTTCATGCGGTCACCTCATTCAAAGGATTACGCTTCGGACAATGCCCGAATATCATAACCCATGCAGGAAATGAAAACATTATTTACATAAGCCACCGTCTTGGTTTTGCCGGGATTCAGCCCGTCCGCCTCCTGCCGGAAGGAGGCTTTACTCTCCAGCAGTTGCCGCAGGCAGGTGATCAGATTGGGGATCACATCCGGGGAAAGCGGCTGCCCGAACCCCCGAAAATCATGATGGAAATTGAACACGCTGTTGTACCGGTCCCGCATGGCGTAAATCCGTTCCATGGCGTTCAGGGCAATCTGCGCGCTTTCCCGGGGCGTCGTGGCAATGCCCGTATTCAGCAGCCAATTGCAGTTGAACGCGTCGCCGCACAGCAGTGTTCCCGTTTTATCATCTAAAAACACCATTTCTCCCGCTGTGTGTCCTGGACAATGGTAGGCGGTCACCGTCCGTCCGCCCAATTCAAACCGGTGTCCGTCCTCCATGGGCAAAAATTCCGGTGTTTGGGGCCATTCCCGGATATCCGTATCAGGATCATAAGCATAATGCTTGTTTTCCCGGTGAGTGATCATATTGGCATAGTTCTTCCGGAATTCCAGGGTTGGCACCACGCCGGAGGTATTCCAATCCATATCCTTGGAATGAATAAAAATGGGCGAAAACCAGCCCGCCCCGCCGATATGATCCCCATGATTGTGGGAAGCCGCCACGATATAGGGCTTATCCGTTATTTTCCTTTCAATCAGGCCCTTTAAATCGCCGATGCCGGTGCCCGTATCGATCACCAGGGCCCGTTCATTTCCCACCACCACAAAAATTTCTGTACAGTCGAATTCGTCGATTTCAAAAATACCTTCCCGGCACTCAAACCAGGGCATGGTCATGCAAGCCATGTTCCGGCCCCTCCTTTGATGCTCAAAACGCTTTATGGCTGTCCAGCAGAATGGTCACGGGGCCATCGTTGGTCAGCGTCACCATCATGTGGGTGCGGAACACGCCGTTTTCCACTGGCACACCCAACTTGCGGATTTCCGCGCAGCACAGCTTATATAATTCATTGGCTCTATCCGGAGCTTCCGCCTGAGTGAATCCGGGGCGGTTCTGCCCCCTGGCGTCCCCCAGCAAGGTAAACTGACTTACCGCCAGCACCTTGCCGCCCACATTCTGCACGGACAGATTCATTTTCTCGTTTTCGTCCTCAAAAATCCGCAGCTTGGCGATTTTCCCGGCCATGTACACGGCGTCCTTTTCCGTGTCCCCCGTTTCCACGCCCAGCAGCACCATCAGGCCCTTTTCTATTCGGCCCGTTTCTTTCCCTTCCACCTTCACAAACGCTTCTGAAACTCGCTGAACAACCGCGCGCATGCTTATTCCTCCAACAATCCTTTGTTCACTAAAATACTCTCAGCCACCCGGATGCCGTCCACCGCAGCGCTCATGATGCCGCCGGCGTAGCCAGCACCCTCGCCGCAGGGGTACAGGCCGGAAATATTGCTTTCGCATCGGCTGTCCCGCAATAGGCGCACCGGACAGGAAGATCGGCTTTCCACCGCCGTCAGCACCGCGTCGGGAAGGGCGAAGCCTTTTAACTGCCGGTCAAAAGCTTGAATGGCCCCCTGCAAGCCCTGATAGACAAAGGGCGGCAAAACGTCCCGGAAATCCGCGCAGGAAACGCCGGGACGGTACGTTGGCTGAACGCTGCCCAATTTCCTTGTCGCCCGGCCAGCCAATAAATCCCCGGCCAATTGTACCGGCGCATGATAGTTTTCGCCCCCGGCCCGGAAGGCCCGCTCTTCCCAGGCTCTTTGCAGGGCGTAGCCCGCTAAGGGATGATCGTCCCCAAAATCCTCCGTGCGCACGTCGATCAGCAGCGCGGCGTTGGCGTTTTCCCCGTCCCGAGCAAAGCGGCTCATACCGTTTACGCACACGCCCCCGATTCTGCTGGCCGCGGGCACCACCGTGCCTCCTGGACACATGCAGAAGGTGTAGGCCCCCCGTCCGTCCGGCAGCTTGGCGGACAAATGATACTCCGCCGCGCCCAGGGCCGGATGCCGCGCAAACTTCCCATATTGGCTTTTATTGATCAGGCTTTGGGGATGCTCGATCCGGGCCCCCACGGAGAAGGGCTTCTGGATCATGTTCACCCCCGCCTGAAACAGCATTTGCTGGGTGTCCGCCGCGCTGTGGCCGATGGCGATGATCAGCGCGTCGGTTGCTATTTCATTTTTTCCGGCTTCATCCGTGTATTCCACGGCTTCCATCTGCCCAGCCTTCACCCGGATGCCGGTCAGCTTCGCGGAAAAACGCACGTCCCCGCCCAAAGCAAGGATTTCATCCCGGATAGCCGCCACCACCTGAGGCAGCTTGTCCGTACCGATATGAGGCCGGGCCAGATACAAAATTTCTTCCGGTGCGCCGTGATCGTACAGTTCTTTCAAAACAGTTTGGCAGCGTTTATCATTGATGCCGGTGGTCAGCTTGCCGTCGGAAAAGGATCCGGCCCCACCTTCGCCAAACTGAATGTTGCTTTCCGGGTTCAATTCGCCTGTTTCAGAAAAATGAGCGGTGGTTTTCGCCCGCTTGTCCACTCGCTCGCCCCGCTCCAGCACGATGGGCCGCAGGCCTGCCCGGGCCAGCGTCAGCGCGGCAAACAGGCCCCCGGGTCCGAATCCGGCCACCACAGGGCGAAGGCCCTTGTATTCTTGATGAATCACCGCAATCGGCGCAACCGGCTGCACCTTCGTTACCGTGCCCGGCTTGGCGGCGTGCAGATAAGCATCCTCATTTTTCAGGCTCACGTCCACACTCATCACAAAATGCACATCGCCCTTATCCCGGGCATCCACACTCTTTTTGCTGATCCGCCAGCTTTTCACTTGGCTTTTGTCCGCTTTTATTTTTTTCAGGGCCAATTGCAGCGGCGCTTCCCCGTTTTCATCCAATGGTACTTTGATATTGGCAATCCGGATCATGCCGCCATCCTCCCTGCTTCATCTTTCATCAGGAATTGATTATAGCATGTATCCTGTACAAATTCAAACAGAAATGCGTTTTTTCGCGTCTGTCCCCTTGTTTCCTACCCGTTTGGTATGTTACAATAACTTGCCGGATTCCCGGCCCTGATACGAAAGCGAGGAAAAGCGTTATGAATGAATTGAACGGCCTGAAAATCGGCATAATTTCTCTGGGCTGCGTGAAAAACCGGGTGGATTCCGAGCAGATGCTGAGCGAGCTGACCCAGGCGGGTATGGAAATCACCCATGAACCGAAGGAAGCGGACGTGCTGATCGTGAACACCTGCGGGTTCATCGCCCCGGCCAAGGAGGAATCCATCGACGCGATTTTTGAAATGGCGGAGTATAAAAAAACGGGACGCTGCAAGGTGCTGTGCGTCACCGGCTGTCTGGCCCAGCGGTATCAAGACGATCTGCTTTCCGATATTCCGGAAATTGATTGCCTGCTGGGCGTTTCCCAATACGCGCATTTGACGGAATACCTGATAAAGGCCCTGGAGGGCCAGCGTCCCGCCGATACCAAACGAGACAGCGGCTTTTTCGAGTGCGGCCGGGTGCTGACGACGCCCTCTTATTCCGCCTACATCAAAATCGGCGACGGGTGCGACAACCGGTGCACCTACTGCGCCATTCCCCTCATTCGGGGCGGCTACCGATCCCGGCCCAAGGACGCCATTTTAAACGAAATCCGGCAAATGGCAAACCAGGGCGTAAAGGAACACATTCTGATCGCCCAGGACACCACCAAGTACGGCATCGATACCGGAAGCTCCCTGGCAGAATTGCTGGACGAAGCCGCCCGCATTCCCGGAGTGGAATGGCTGCGCAGCTTGTACATGTACCCCGATGAAACCAATATGCGGCTTTTGGAAACCATGGCGACGCATGAAAACATCTGCAAATACTTGGATTTGCCCCTCCAGCACGCCGCGCCGGGCCTGCTGCAAAAAATGAACCGCCGAGGCACAGTCAAACACACCAAGGAAATGCTCACCGCCGCTCGGAAAATGGGCTTCTGCCTGCGCACCACCTTCATTGTGGGCTTTCCCGGCGAAACGGACGCGGACTTTGAAGAACTGATGGCCTTTACCCAGGAAATGGCCTTTGACCGGATGGGGGCTTTTACCTACTCCCCCGAGGAAGACACTCCCGCCGCCACGATGCCGAACCAGATTCCCGAGGAAATCAAGCAGGAACGGCTGGACAGGCTCATGGCCCTGCAGGCCAAAATCAGCCTGGAAAGGAACCAGAGCCGCCTGGGCTCCATCGAAAAGGTGCTGGTCACGGGACACAACGGCATGAACTACACCGCCCGCTCCCCCTGGGAGGCCCCCGACGCGGACGGCGAAATCATGCTGTTCAGCAACGCGCCTTTACAGGAAGGCCAATTCATTCAGGCCAAAATCACCGGGGCGGACACTTATGACCTGAGTGCCAAAGCGATAGAACAATGAGCGAGACAAACATGGATTTTTACGGTTCCCCCCTGCATCGGAAATTGCTTGTTCAATATGAAACCTCCGTGTTTTCCCATTGCGATTTGAGCAAGCCCACGGGTGAAAAGCAATTGGAAAACGGCTGTTTGCTGCGGTACGCCGCCCATTCCTTCCATCGGCTCAACGCCCGCGGACATACGGAAGCGGTTGCCGGTACGGTGTACGGCCTGTATCGGGAGGAAACGCTGCTGTATTCCTGGAAGGAAACGGACGGACACCGGCATGACGCTCATATCATTCGCCACGCCAACGGCCGCAAATATCTGTTATTTCATGAGGATATTTTCGGCTACAGCGTCCTGGAGCTGGACACCCTGCGCAGCCTTCATTATCTGCCGGAGGAATCCTACCGCTTCCGGGACGCGCACATTCCTGCGGATCATTTACCCCGCCCATGCGGACGATCAGACGGAAACCTTTATTTGGCTCAGCCCGCACTACAATCCTGAGAACAATATGCTTTGTGTGGAAGGCTGCTTTTGGGGTTCCCCGTACACCATCATCCTGCTGGACTTTTCCGATCCGCTTTCCATCGTTCCCGCCTGCCGATGGATCGATCTGAGCAAGCGTCTGCCACAATATGAAAGCCTGGATTTCAAAGCGTGGCAGGGCAATACCTTGATCTGTGAAGATGACGAAACAAAACAGCCAATCATTTTCGATACGTCAAAGTTTCCCTTATAAAGATCACCAAAAGCAACGGAGGCCGCACGGCAATCATCACCGTGCGGCCTCCTGTTTTTATTACTTTTGAATCAGCTTTTCAAGCTCTGCGTAAGCTATTTCCGCTTCAAACTGATAATTGGGGTCCCCCCGCTCCGCCGTGGTTTTTTCCAGAACCGCCCGGTCGGGATTGACTTTTACGGTGATTTCCGCGCCGTTCACGATGAAGGCAATGGGCTTTTCAAAATCCACCATCTGCTCGTTGAGCAGGATGCTGAATTCGCCGTTTACTTCTTCTGTGTTTACGGTCACGCGGTTGGCATCCCGATCATACGACGCGCGGATCAATCCTTCTTTTGTCTCCTTCGGCGCGGACAGATAATAGAAGCTGTCCACCTCCCGCAGTTCCGCCCGGGTTGCAAGATCCCAAATCACTTCCTCGGGCAGCGGATTGCGGGTAAACTGTTTCATATAATCCGGCGGGAAGCTATCCAGCATGCCAAAGGACCGGTCCCCTTCCTTCAGCCATTTCTGGGGATCGTTCATGCACGCGATGGATTTCCGATTGTAATCCGCGTAATTGTGGCCGCTGTTGTAATGGATCAGGGTGCGGTGCTCATAGCCCCCGTATTCCGCCTGCAGATCGTTCAAATACCCGTCGTATTCCGCCGTGACCGTATGGCGGTTATAGGCCGTATCGAATTCCCCAGCCTGCAGCTGGATGGGCAGATTTTTCATGTTGATCATGCTCACCCCGTTGGGATGGCCGGAGGACATGTTGGCGGCGGCAAACCGGTCCGCCATCCGGGGCGCGATGGCGTACACCCCGTCTCCGCCCGCGGAGAAGCCCTCCAGGTACACCCGGTTGGGGTCCACGTCCTGCGTTAAAATCATGTACTGGATCAGCCGGTCATACAGCGGATAGGATTCGGGGTTAAAGTGGGTGTCCCACGTGTCCCGCACGCCTCGGGGAGCCACATACACGCCGCATTTGAGGGCGTAGCTGTAATAATTCTGCATGTCTCCCCATTGGCTGTCGTTAAAATCCGGCGTATCGCTGCTGCCGCCCCCGTGCAGAGCAATATAAAGCGGGTATCCGTCTTCCGGCTTATTCCCGATCACGGTAACAAAGTATCGCATGGTCGCATCGCCGAAGACCATTGCCTGATCTTCCGTTTCCTGCTGCAAAGCGCTGTCGGAAAGCATCTTTGCGGCATAAGCTTCCCACACCGCGGCTCTTTCTTCCGCCAGCTTGTCCACATCCATCCTGTTTTCCCCCTCCCCGCCCATTTGCGGCAGCGTATCCTCCGCCGATGCAGGCAGGCAGGCAATCAGCAGGCAAAGAATCATCAGAAGGGCTGCAATATGTTTCATCGTTTAACACCGTTCCTTTCATCTGATATTGTACAAAAAAAGCGCCGCGTTCGCAATACGGTTTTCCATAAATATTTCATAAAAAAGCAAAAGCCTCCGAAAATGCGTTCATTTCCAAAAAGCTTTTGCCTTTTTCTATGGTTATTTTTCATTCTCGCGGCCGCGTCCGTTCAGCAGTCCCCCAGTCATTTCCTGAAAGCTGCGCTTCCATTTCTGCGCGGCCAGCTTCCCGTTTCCGGTGGCGGCAAACGCGTAAATAAACATGCCGATCAGCAGCAGCCCAATCAGCCAGGCCGCCCCGGTCCAGCCACCGGTATTCTCCGCTGTGCTGCCTTTTCCTTCTCCCGCCGCGCCTTTGACTCCGCCGTATAAAGTACGGTTCAGCACGTCCGCCATGTAGGCGGTAGAGGCCAATACCTCGTTTTTATCGCTTTTGTGGGTGCCGAATTCCAGCAAAACGGCCTGGCTCATCAGATCCTGATTGTAAGTGCCCTTACCGATGTAAATATCCTTGATCAGTCCGGGATACACCTTATCCGCCACGGCCTTGATCTGGGCGGCAAACTGCTTGTTGGCGTCCGCGTTCTGGTTGGAACGGCCCACCAGCAGCCGCACCTTGGTCACATCCTCCCCGCCCACCTGGCTTTCATACTGTCCAGCGTCGGGGATGCCGTCCCGATGTACGTCGAAAATCGCATCCACCCCTTCTTCCGCCAAAGACGCGGCGGTGGATCGGCTGCGCCGGTAGGCCCCCGCGTCGTGAGGATAGTGATTTTCATCGCTGTAATACACGGTGATCCCCTGCTTTTCCAAATCTGCCTTCAAGCTTTCCGCCACATCGTAAATGCCTCCGCGTTTTCGGATGCTGCTGGAGCCGTCGGTGGGCTCGTAGCTTTCATCGCTGTGGGTGCAATACAGGGCCACAGCTTTCTTGGAAGCGGATACCGGCTGGGCGCTCTCCGAAGCCCATTGCACATCCGGCATTTCATAGCTGCCCAGATATTCCGCCCGGGCCTTCTTGCCGTTGCTATCTACTTCCATGACCCGATAATAGCTGTTGTCGCCGGCGATATATTCGTCGCCCGCCTCCGGCGTACCGGCAAAGAAGGTAACGATTTCTCCCTGCTGATCCAGAATCTCAAATATTTCTTCCCCAGCCTCTGCCGTTCCCGCAGCAAAAGGAATGCAAAGAAGCAGCGTAAAAATCAATATCATCACGCATATTTTTTTCAATTCTGCCGTCCCCCTCTCCGAAAAGGCGTATGCACATCTTCCCGTTCTTCCGGCGCTTCCACCCGGGACATGCGCTCCCGTACTTCTCCCACCAATTCCGCCAATAATACAGCCAGGATTCCCGAGATCACAATGGTATCCATCGCGCCCGCGCCGCCCAATACCAGCGTAGAGTTTACGCCGTTGCTCCAGTTAATCAGCGCGGTGGCCGTATCCGCCAGAATCACGCCCAGCACGCCGCAGATGAACGCCGCCCGGCGGGAGCGGCCCAGCAGATAAGCAACGATACCTCCCGAAATACCGTAAAGATAGTGGGGATCGATCACAAATTTCTCCGGTTCAGCCGGAAGCAGCCGCCCCAAAGCATACACGGCGATTCCGGTGATCACGCTTCCAGCCAGAGCCCTTACAACCTCTTTCCGGGTATCCGTTTTGACCAGCAGCCACACGCACACGCCCAGCGGCACCACCGCGCCGCCAAGATTCACCGCTACCCGGCCAATGCGTATATCCGGGATCAATCCGCCGAAAAAAATGGCCGCTGCAATGATCAGCGCCGCCCGATCTGTCAATTGCATCCGATCCAATACACGCTGGGCCACACCAAACAGCACCAGCGCGGAAACAGCGGCCAAAACGATCAGTCCCACCGACAAAATGCGTCCCCTCCTGTCAGGCCGAAGCAAGCCGGCCAAGTTTCCTCCTTATCGTGCCCGGAGAAAAAGGTTTTATGCCCAAAACAGAACCGGAAGCGCAAACAAAAAGCGAAAAGCCAGGCTTCCCTCCATTTCAGCCGTTCTTTTCGCTTTTTTCCTTCATTGTTCAATCAGTTCACCCGATCAATGGCAGAATATCCTC
>JAUNMW010000002.1:34420-53393 GCA_030537395.1 Clostridia bacterium
AGGCATCCCGCCAGAGCCTCCAGCGCGGCGCGGTTTTCGGAAAGGCATCTTCGGGTATCTTCCATAGCTTTTTCCAAGATGCTTTTTTCATCCCGTTCTTTTTCTCCGGTATCCCCCATGGCGAAATCCGACGCCATAGCGGCAGCAATTTCTTTTGCCTTTTTCAGATCGTTGGCCGCGCCGGTGGTCACATTATCCCGGCCCAGCAGCATTTCCTCCGCTGCCCGGCCCCCCAGGGCAGCGCAGATCATGGCCGTCAGTTCCTTCCGAGTATGCAGCAGCTTATCCGGTGGGATGCTCATGGAATAGCCTGCCGCGCCCCGGGAGGAGGGGATCACGGTTACCTTGGTGATTCTGTTTTCAGGAAGCATTTTGCGTGTAACTAGTGCATGGCCCGCTTCGTGCCAGGCGGTAATCCGCTTTTCCGCATCGGTCATTTGCCGGGGACGCTCTTCTCCCGCGGTGACCGCGCAAAAGGCTTCTTCCACGTCTTTTTCGCCAATATTCCCTTCGCCGCGCCTTGCCGCCCGGATAGCCGCTTCGTTCAGCAGCGTTTCCAGCTGGGCCCCGGAAAACATGGAGGTCTGCGCCGCCCATTTCTCTATGGAAATCCTATCATCCATGGGTTTGTTTTTTGCATGCACCTTTAAAATCCTGAATCGCTGCTCATAATCCGGCAAGGATACTTCAATGCGGCGGTCAAAGCGTCCCTCCCGCAAAAGCGCTGGGTCCAGGGTATCCAGCCGATTGGTGGCAGCCAGCACGATAATGCCGTCCGCGCCGGAAAATCCGCTCATTTCGGTGAGCAGGGCGTTCAGCGTTTGTTCCCGCTCCTCATTTCCGCTGTCCCGGCGCTTGCCGATGGCGTCGATTTCATCAATGAAGATCACGCCCCCGCCCGCTTTCCGGGCTTTTCGGAACAATTCCCGCACCCGGGAGGCCCCCACGCCCACATACACCTGCACAAAGTCCGCACCGCTCATGGCAAAAAACGGCGTTTTCGCTTCCCCGGCCAGCGCCCGGGCCAGCAGCGTTTTGCCCGTACCCGGCGGTCCGTACAGCATGACTCCCTTGGGCGGACGGGCCCCGTACGCGAGAAAATTCTGTGGCGTTTTTAAAAAGCCCACCAAATCCCGCATGCAGGACAATGTTTCCCCGGATGCGGCCACATCGTCAAACGTTATATCCGGCACCCGTTCGTCCGCCTGTACCGCGGCGTATTTTTGCAGTCCCACGGCGCCCCGGCCCGTACCGCGAGCCAGGAAAAGCGCCGCCAGCAGCCCCAAAGCGCCCAGCAAGAGCACGGGAGAAAAATCTTCTTGCTCTGTTACGTCGATCCCCAAAGAAAGCAGCCGTTCTTTTCCATCCTCCGCCCGGGGATTGGGTGTTTGAATTTTCGTGCCGTCCTTGAGTTCGGCATTCCATTTTTCGCCATTGCTCAATTTCAGGCTTTTCACCTGTCCCGATTCCGCCATATCCCAAAATTCCGTATAGGATAAAAACACAGGCTTCTCCCTCGTTCCCAGCCCCAGCATCATCAGCAGCGCAATGCCGATCATCGCAAAAACGATACAGCCCTTCCAGTGTTCCCGGTTCAAACGTTTCTCCCCCATTTTGCCTTCTTTTCGTTCTTTTGTGCGTGCACACATTATACAGAAAGCATGCATAGGCCGTCCATGGTAATTTCTTGCTGTTTTCCAGAAAAAACCAGGTTCAAGTCAGCTTCTTCCTGGGAATACTGGAAGGAAAGCCGAAACAGGGAGGCGCAAAAACGTGGGCCAAGGCAAATGGGGGCGGTCCATTCGGCGGATGGACCGCAAACAGGAACGGGAAAGCATAAAGGAATTAAAAACGCTGGACGGCATTCGTCGGCGTGGGCTGAAAAGAACTCTGCTCACAGCGTTTCTTTTGCTGTTTTTCGGAGGGATCACCGCATTTTATTTCGCGTTCGATGTGGGCTCCTGGCAGCGCCTGGACATAGAAAAAATTGTCAATCTTCCCCAAACCGGCGCGATTTACGACCGGAACGGCGATTTTGTGGCAAGAATCCAATCCACCCAAAACCGGGTGAGCATCCCTCTTTCTTCCGTCCCCAAGGAGGTGCAAAACGCTTTTCTGGCGGCGGAGGATCTGCGGTTTTATCAGCATTTCGGCATTGATCCCGTGCGCATTTTCGGCGCGCTGCGGGCCAATTTCCGCTCCGGCGACTATGCGGAGGGGGCCAGCACCATCACCCAGCAGCTGGTGAAGCTGAGCCATTTAAGTTCAAAGAAAACCCTGGGGCGGAAGCTGGAGGAAATGTATCTGGCCCTGCAATTGGAAAGCCAGTATTCCAAAGATGAAATCCTGGAAATGTACCTGAATTTTATCTATTTCGGCCGGGGCGCGTATGGCATTGAAGCGGCCGCCCAGGCCTATTTCGGCATCCCCGCCGGCGAGCTTTCCGCCGCTCAGGGCGCGGTGCTGGCCGCCATTATCAAAGCGCCCTCCGCTTACGCGCCGCATCTGCACCCGGAGCAGAACCGCCAGCGTCAGGAATATATCCTGCGCACCATGCGGGATAACGAGATGATTACGGAAGAAACTTATCAATTAGCCCTGGATCAGAATGTAACACCCATTGAGCAAAATACCCGGGCATCCCAATACGGCTGGTATGTGGACGCGGTGCTGGATGAAGCGGAAGCGCTTCTTTCCATGCAGGCGGAAGCGCTGCTGGGCGGCGGTTATCACGTGTATACCGCCTTGGACCGGGAGCAGCAGGACATCATCGACGGCCATTTTGAGCCGGACGCTAATTTCCCCGCCAACGCCTCCGACGGCACTCGGCCCCAGGCTGCCATGGCCAGCGTGGACGTGCATTCCGGCGCGGTCAGGGCCATTGTGGGCGGCAGAGAATACACGGTGCAAAGGGGCCTCAACCGGGCCACTCAGATGCGCCGTCAGCCGGGGTCCTCCCTGAAGCCTTTGGCAGTATACGCGCCAGCCATTGAAAACCATGGCTATATGACCGCCAGCGTACTGAACGACGCACCCCAGAAATTTGGCAATTATTCTCCCCGGAACAGCGGCAACCTGTATTACGGCAACGTGACCATCCGCACCGCGCTGAAAAACAGCCTGAACGTGGCGGCGGTGTCGCTGCTGAACAAAATTGGCGTGGCTTCCGCCCGGGACTATCTGCAAAAAACGGGCATTGAGCTGGACGATCGGGACTGGAACCTGTCCCTAGCCCTGGGGGCCATGACCTACGGCGTATCCCCCGTACAGCTGGCGGCGGCTTACGCGCCTTTTGCCAACGGCGGCACCTTTTACGCGCCGTACTTCATCGAACGGATCGAGGACGCGGCGGGCAATGTGCTCTATCGGCACGAAACGAAGGGAAACAAGGTGCTGTCCCAAGAAACGGCGTATTTGATGACCAGCCTTCTGCAAACCGTCACTTCTTCCGGCACCGGGGCCAAGCTTTCCCAGGCCGGCACGCCCGTGGCGGGCAAAACCGGCACGGTGAACATGACCGGCGGCGGCAACCGGGATATCTGGATGGCAGCCTATAACAGCGAGCTTTCCACCGCATTCTGGATGGGCTTTGATAACCCGGACAATCAGCATAAATTGCAGGGCTGGGTATCCGGCGGCGATTTCACCGCTGCCATGGCCACCAAGTTTTTTAAAAGCTACTATGCTGACAAAGAAAAGCCCGCCTTTCTTAAAGCGGACGGGATGGTATGGCTGAAAATCGACACAAAATCCATCGAATGGGCGGGCGAGCCCATGCTGGCTACGTCCTTAACGCCCAAGGCCTACGCCGTATCGGAGGTCTTTTTATCCACCAATCGGCCCACGAAGCAATCCAACGTGTGGAGCGCTCCCCGCTCGCCTTCCGCCTTTTATGTGACCCACAACAATCAGGGAAATCCCGTGCTGGTGATCACCGCATCCGACGCGGGCCTGTACCGCATCCAGCGGGACGCTATCGGAGAGTGCATCATTCTGAACGAACTGTACGGCAGCGCCGGGGAGACCCTGTACTACACCGATAAAAAAGCGAAGCTGGGCGTGGAATACACCTACCGCATCATTCCCATCAACGCGGAGCTTTTGAACAACGGCATCCTGCTGGAAGGTAAGCAGGCCGTTCAGGTGGCCCGGGCCAAATCGCCTTCCTCTGGCAGCCATCTTTGGCAGGACATCACAGGGCTGCTTTTTGGAAGCCAGTCCCCGGATACCGGCGGCGCTGCGGATACGCTGTCGCTGTTCTGGCAATCAGGAGATTAAGCATTTAAAAGAGTTCAGAGTGCGGAGCACAGAGTTCAGATTTATATGGTTTTTGAATATCATACCGAAAGTCAGAAAAAACAAAGGCAATATAATCTGTACTCTGCACTCTAAACTCTGTTCTCTCTTTCGTTTTTAGGCATGTCACCTCCGCGTCGTCATCTGCATAATATAAAAGCGACCCCACCTAAAAGGAGGAATCGCTCGATGAATCAGGATCAGGCATCCAATCAGTCGCCTTTTTCCGCGCTGAGCTATCAGGAACAGCAGGACCGCTGGCTGGAATGGCGTTCCCGGCAATTGGATTATCGCCCCGCTCACCCGGAGCAAACCGCTTCCCCATCGCCCGATGAACAGAAAAAGGATGCGCGGCCGCGTCTGCGGGAACCCAATATGCGCATCGCAGCGCCTGTCCGGCATACGGAGTTGGACCAGGTGCTGGCAAAGCACCGGCAGGCATTAAAGCAAACAGGCGCGTTTCAAACTACATCCATTGGCTGATATAGCCGGAAATTTCATCCCAATGCCGAATCATGCCGATAATCAGCAGATGCACGGGATAGATGGAATACCACACCCATTTGGGCAGCTTCCAGTTCTTTTTCAGCGGCAGTATCATCATCGGCAGCGCCAGAATGGCCCAGAATTCGATCCTGGCAATATCCGCAAGCAGTCTTTTGGCGTTTGGCAGAAAAGAAATCTCCGTGATTGCCGGAATGCCGAAGGCCGAACGGATGGAAAAGGTACCCTGGCCCCAGTACAGGCAAAAGGCAAACATCAGCGCAATGATGGAGGAACGGCTCTTTCGGCAGCCATACAAAAGCATGATGAACGCCACGCCCTGCCAGCCGTAATCCATTTTCAGCAGGCAGGAAATGAGAATCACAAGCACCGGGCCCCAATACTGGCTGCCGAATCGCTTTTCCCGTATGGCGGCAATGCCGAGCAAACCGCACAGCAATGTGGCATACACGTTCAGCTCCCGCCATTCATGATTCAGGCCCAGCATAAAGCAGGGCTGGGCGATGATGCCCACCAGCAAAAGCCGAAGCGCGTATTTCCAGATATTCCGGGTGTACTCCGCGCCAACGCACAGGCACCAGGCAAACAGCGGCATAGCGATGCGCCCGATGATGCGCAGTTCAATCATCTGCGGAAAAAACGCGACCCCCACATGATCCGTGATCATAAACAAAACTGCCAGGATTTTCAGCAATCCCGTATTTTCATTGCCGCCCGTTCGGGAAGAAAAGCTTTCCATTTCCAGACTCACGAAATCTTGCTCCATTCTCAGTTTTCCCTGTCCCGCCGAAAGCTGCAAAAAGCGGCGATCCGGCGGGACAGCTTTCATTTTTTAATCCGCGAAAGCGATTCTGTCTTCTTTCACCGGGTGCGCTTCCTTGGTATCCGCGGGCACGCCAATGGCGATAGCAATCACAAAATCCCAGCCTTCGGGAAATTTGAGCGCTTTGCGGAAATAATCTGCCTTTTCGCCCTTGAACGCGTCCCCTGGCATGCCCAGGATCACCGATCCAAGGCCCATGCTTTCAGCAGCCAAGGCAATATTTTCCACCGCGATGCCGCCGTCGATCTGGGTATAATGGTTATCCGGCATACCGGAAATCACGATCACGGTGGGGGCATGATAAAACACATGGAAATTCTTGTCCGCGAATCGGGGGCTGCGCAGTTCAGGATTCCGCTTCATCATCTGCTCCCAAACCGCCTGGTTCATTTCGTTCAGTAATTCCTGATTGCGAACCACGGTAAAATGCCAGGGCTGGCGGTTCACCGCGGAAGGGGATTCCACCGCCGCTTTGAGCAGGGCATCCAATTGCACCTGGGTCAGGGGGGTGGGTTCATATGCCCGATGGCTGCGGCGGGAAGAAATCAGGTTCAGGGTTTCATTGGTCATGGAAATTCCTCCTTCTTGATTTCATGTTCGGATCATGGTATATTGTTCCCGAGGTGAATAGTGATGCTGAGGGAAGAAGCCTGGATGCGGGAAGCTCTTTTGGAGGCGGAAAAGGATAAAAACGAAGTTCCCGTGGGGGCGGTTATCGTATGGCAGAACCAAATCATCGCCCGTGCCCACAACCAGCGGGAAGAGGGACGCCCCTTCGCCCATGCGGAAATGCTGGCCATGGAGCGGGCCTGTGATTATCTGCATACCCGCCGCCTGCATGGCTGCACGCTGTACGTCACATTGGAGCCCTGCCCCATGTGCTCAGGGGCCCTGATCCTGGCGGAATTGGATCGATGCGTGTTCGGGGCCTGGGACAGCCGCCAGGGCTGCTGCGGCAGCGTTTACACCCTGCCGGAGGATCCCGCGTTTTTCCGGAAAGTCAGCTGCATCGGCGGCGTGCTGGAAAAGGAATGCCAGCTTCCGCTTCAGCGCTTTTTCCGAGAAAAGCGAAAGCCTGATCTATTATAGCACCATCCCGCTTCGGCTGACAAGAAAAACCAGGTGAAAGAAACCGTAAAAAAGCAGCTGAAAAAAAGAATAATCCGTGAACAAGCTGTAACTTTCATCTTTTTCTGCGCAAAAAGCTTGCGAAGGATGAAAACCTGTGCCATAATACATACTGACATGCAAGCCCCGCCCGGCGGGGAGAAAAGAGAGGGTATAGAATGAACAAAGTTTTCCGTATTCTGGCGCTGTGCGCCGCGCTGATGCTGGCCCTGAGCTGCTGCGCCCCTTCCCTGGCTGAAGCCATTGATGATACCGCTGTTCTGGTCACCTTTGACGGCGAGGGGATCACGGCGGCGGAAGTGAAGGATGCCCTGGCCAATTTGATCGCCAACGGTTATGTGACCGATGAAACCGATTACGCCACCGCCATTGATTATCTGCTGCAGGACCGCATTTTGCAGGGCAAAATCGCGGAGCTGGGACTGAATGAATTCACCGCCGAAGAGGAAGAAGCCCTGAAGGCCGACGCCGAAAGCCAGTGGCAGCAGGCCATCGACACCTATGTAAGCTATTTCCTTTCGGAGGACACGGAGGAAGCCCGCGCTCAGGCCCGGCAGGACGCCGAAGCCTATTATGCCTCCTACGGCTACAATCAGGAAGCGCTGTTTGAAAGCCTGAAGAATTCCGCCGCTTACGATAAGCTGGAAGAAAAAATCCTGGAGGGCAAGGATGTTAAGCCCACCGAGGATGAAATCCGCGCCGTGTTTGAGGAATACGCCGCCATGGATCAGCAGCAGTACGAAGGCAATGTGTACATGTATGAAATGTACCAGGCCTATTACGGCGCGGATTCCTGGTACAAGCCCGAGGGCTACCGGGGCATCATCCACATCCTGCTTTCCGTGGACGAAGAATTGCTTTCCGCCTATCAGGAAGCCCAGGCCGCTTTCGAGGACAGCGTAACCGATGAAACCCCCGATGGAGACGCCGCCCTGAAAACCGCCCGGGATGAAGCGCACGACGCGGTACTTGCCAGCCGCCAGACGGAAATCGACGATATTTACGCCCGCCTGGCCGAAGGCGAGGATTTTGCCGCTCTGGTGGCCGAATACGGCGAGGACCCCGGCATGACCGACGCGGCCCAGCTGGCAGCCGGCTATGAAGTGCATCAGGACAGCGTGATCTGGGATCCCGTGTTCACCGCGGGCGCGTTCAGCGAAAAAATGCAGCAGCCCGGCGACACCTCCGATCCTGTGGTGGGCTCCTACGGTATTCACATCCTGCACTATCTGCGGGACATCCCCGGCGGTATCGTGGAACTGACCGATGAAATCAGCGCCGAAATCGAGCAGTATCTGGAAAACCAGAGCATGAATTCCATCTACGCGGAAGCTTTGGAAGGCTGGAAGAGCGAGCATGAAATCGTATATGATAACGATGCCATCGCGCTTCTCACCGCTCAGGCAGCGTCCGAAGAAGAAGCTGAACAAACCGAACAAGCTGAATAATCCCTTTTTCACCAAGAAAAGGAGCTTTCCCATCCGGGATCGCTCCTTTTTGTTTGCGCTGTTTTTTTATTCTCTGTTTTGGGGTGTATTGTACGGCGCCATGCCGCTTTCTTTCTTCCGCAATGCTTCGCATGTTTCCTGCACGGCCTCTGTATGGGCGTCCTCCAGCCGTTCCCGGGCAGCGGCGCTAAGAATGATGTTTTTCACCAGGCCGTCGATCCGGGACCCATCGGAATAATCCGCCGGGGCAAAATACCGGATCCGCCCGTCCCGGATCATGCGGTACACCTTATCCTTCCCGGCCGTATCCGGATCATACACCCCAACGGAGGAACCCCCGTTGGAATTGACCAGCTTCATGCAGGGAATGTCCGTATCGCTGTCGCCGATATAGATGATATTCCGGAAGGGAACCCGCAGCTTTTCCGGCGGGAAATAATCATTCACGCCGGGATCGTTCACATCCAGCACGCCCTTTTCAATGCGGAACAGGAATTGGGTTTTGCTGGTATAATTCACCACCTGGGCAGGCCAGATGGCAATGCCCCGGTCATTGTAACAGAAGGAATTGGCGTAAATCTTTTTAAAAGCGCCGCTTTTCGCCGGTTCCGTTCCTTCGATCATTTCCTTTAACCCGGAGGAAATAATGTAATGCTCCACGATCACGCCGTTTTCCAGACCAAAATCCCGAATGCGTTCAAACCAGCCGTTCACGCCGGGAAACAGCTTCACTTTGGCCCCGTAATCCATCAGCGCCTTTTTGCTGAACACGAAGCGGCCCTCCGCTTCCTGCACCATCTTATACATGTAGGCCAGATTCTGGTCCATATCATGGGCAAGAGCGAAAGCGTCCGACTCCTCCCAGAACTGTCCCACGTCAAACCCAACGGACTGGATATAGCCCTGAGCCTGCATATCGTTGGGTGACAGCGTCTTATCAAAATCATAGCAAACGGCAACGACGGGCCGGTCCTCTTTCTTTTCTCGGGGAAACCGCTGCACAATCCATGCCTCCTTCCGGCTTTTTCTGTCATTTCCCTCTATTGACAGTATGGGTGCTTTCTTATACAATCATAACAAAGAAAGATTCTGCTGTAAAGATCATGTCCGATCAAAATGGAGAAATTTGTTTTTGCCGCATTTCCGTGAAGCGCAAGAATCTCTCCGGCCAGAATTGCAGATTCTGCATTTTTTGATTTTCTCTATGGAAAAAAATATTGATTTATAAACGGAGGTAAAAAAGCGTGCGCCTTTATCATACGGGATATCAGGAGCTTCGGCAGCCTGACGTGCATTTTGGACGGAAGAACGCCGATTTCGGCCAGGGATTTTATCTTACCGCCAATGAAGCCTTCGCGGGCAAATGGGCCCGGGACCGAAAAGGCGAAACCATACATATAAACGCCTATGAATTGAATTTGGACGGATTAAAAACAAAGCGCTTCCAGCGCGGCAGGGAATGGTTTAATTATCTTTTTGCAAATCGCCGGGGCCAGCCGGATGCTTTAGCGGAATACGATGTGATCATGGGTCCCATTGCTAATGATACGCTTTACGATACCTTCGGCATCATCACCAGCGGTTTCCTGCCCCCGGATCAAGCGCTTTCTTTGCTGATGTTAGGCCCCGCCTATGAACAAATCGCGCTGAAAACGGAAAAAGCGGCTTCTCATCTGCAATGGCTATCCGTCCGAATTCCCGACAGCGGCGAAATCGCCGCGTTCCGGGAGGAAGTACGCCGGGAGGAAGAAACATATCAAGCGCAATTTGCCAAATTGCTGGCATCTTTTTGATTGAAGCAATCAGAAAGCCCAAAAAAGAAACGGAAGAAACAAATCCGCCCGCCGCGTTCTGCGGCGAAAAGCGCGCATTGTTTCCTCCGTTTTTCGTTTCGCGTTTTATTCTTTCACCGTGCCGTCCGGATTGAACAGGGGCAGCTTTTCCAGATAGATGATATCCTCCCGTTCGGTGGCGTCGCCCTCGGCCAGGATGGCCATTTTGCCAACGATGTTGCCGCCGGCCTGTTTCACCAATTCTTCCACGGCCCGCAGGCTTTCGCCGGTGGAGATCACGTCGTCCACGATCAGCACCCGCTTGCCCTTCATGTATTCCGCGTCGTCGCCGTCAATGCACAGCACCTGCTCATGATCGGTGGTGATGGAATTCACTTTCACGGTGAACACGTTTTTCATGTACAGCTTGGGGGCCTTCCGGGCGATCAGATAGCGGTTGGTGCCCGCCTGACGCGCCATTTCATATCCCAGAGGGATGCCCTTGCTTTCGGCGGTGATCAGCACATCGTATTCCGGGGCCCTTTTCAGCAGTTCCCGGGCGCAGTTTACGGTCAATTCCACGTCGCCGAAAATCACGAACGCGCCGATATACAAGTTATCGTTTACCTTGCACAGAGGCAGATTCCGGTCCAGCCCGGCCACATGTATGGGATACGTCATACTCATGGAGAATGCTTCCTCTCGTATTGGTTTTGGTAACAATTGATTGTTACTGTTTATTTTACCAACATTCTCCGCAGTTTGTCAACCGTCAGTTTTCATGAAAAAGCTCAGTCAATATTGATGTGCATGGGATAGGGCATGTACCGGGCGTAGGGCAGCTTTTCCATGGTCACATACCCCGCCGGGGCGGCCAGCACATCCGGGATGCGGTTCACGATGGTGGCGCAGGTATGGGCCACTGTATCGGGCTTTTCAACGGAAAAATGGGTGTCCGGCTCTCCGCGGATGGTGAAATCGCACAGGTCGCCCTCCCCTTCCTCGTATACCTTGCCGATGCACTGGGTTTCCACCACAATGCCCTGATGGGTGATGGTGGTCGCAACCGCGCTCATGCCGATGGCGTTGCCCTTTTTGATGGTTTTGCCCAAGGTTTCGCTGCGTACATCGTGATCGGCAAACACAGGAACGGCCTTCTGCTTGGTCTGCTCGATGCTCAGGCCCATTTTCATGCACAGGGCTTCGTTGCTGTTCCACACATAAGCCGGCAGAGATAAGCTGTGAGCAATATCCCGCTCGAATTCCTCCGGAGTCAGACCTGCGCCATGGGCTTTCGCCAGGGCGATGCCGTAATCCTCGATGTTGTAACTGACGGCCCCATCGATTTCCGAAATCTTGTGCACCCCGCCCGCAATGCAGGCCGGGAGGTTTACCCAGAACACATCCTGCATGCCGCTGCCCACGATGGTGCAGCCCATGCGCTTGGCCAGGGCGTCCAATTGGTTGGTAATGGCGGGCGACGTGGTCCAGGGGTACAGGGCCTCTTCCGCCGTGGTGATTACGTTGATGCCCCGAGTGACGCACTCTAAAATGGGCTTATGCATATCCGGCAGATAGCTTTGCATCGTTAAGACCGCGATATCCGCGTTGCAGTTGTCCAGCACGGTATCATTGTGCCGCGTCACCTTGATGCCGGTGGTACGGTGCAGCCCCGCGATCTCGCCGATATCCTTGTCGATGATGCTTTCGTCAATGTCGATAGCGCCCACGATTTCCGCGCCCTTTTCCATTAGATACCGCATGATGATCCGGCCCATTTTCCCGCAGCCGTACTGCACCACGCGGATTTTATCCCAGGTTCCATGGTTCATGCTGCCACCTCCTATATGGTTTCAGCATGCGCGGAAAAGGGCCGAATTATACGCTGCGTGGTTTCAAATTGTAAATATTTTGAAAAGCAATTCAAATCGGCAGTTTTTTAACTTTTCTTTTAGGTTTCCTGTGGTATACTACAAACGAACAGGAGGTGAAATTCATGAGAACAGTATCTTTTATTCTGATCATGGTATGTATGGTATCTCTTTTATGCAGCATGATTCCCGGCGTATCGGAAAACAGCGATGATTCCATAAAGCTTCTTTGCCTGAACATCGGCAAAGCGGACTGCATGCTGCTGCTTTATCAGGACGAAGCGTATCTGATCGATACCGGCTACGCCCAAACCTATCCCGCCTTGGAAACGGCCCTTGCGCAATATGGGATTACCCATTTGAACGGCGTATTCCTGACCCACTGCCACAAGGATCATGATGGGGGTCTGATCCCCCTGGCCCAAAGCGGCATTCAGGTGGATGCTTGGTATGCTTCCAGCATCTATTACGACGTGAAGGAAGGGGAGCATGCCGCCGTGCTGGCCGCTAAGATGCGCGGACAGGAAGTTTCCTGGTTAAAAGCGGGAGACGTGATCAGCGCAGGGTCCGGCGCGTCCTTTACCGTGCTGGGTCCCCTGAGCGTGAATACGGATAATGAAAACAACAATTCCCTGGTGATGCGCTTTTCTTCCCCTCATGGCAGCATTCTGTTTGCCGGCGATATGAAGGAAGAAGAGGAATTCGATCTTTTGGCCGCAAACGCTTTCGCTGCCTGCGATATTTTGAAAGTCGGCCACCACGGCGACAGCGGCGCCACCACAAAAGACTTGCTTCGCGCCGTGCAGCCCAAAGCAGCCGTGATTTTCACCAGTACGGACGAGGAACCGGACACGCCCGCTTCTTCCACCCTGAAACGGCTCAAACAGTCGGGCTGTCAGGTGTATGTGTCTCAGGAATGGCAGGACGCGCTGCTGCTGACGCTGAAAAACGGTTTCGTTCAAGCAGAGGATATTCTTTGGAACAGCGTGCCGCCGCTTCAGAAAGGCATTACTCTTTCCATTGATCTTGAAAACGACACGCTGACGATACGCAATGGAAGCAGCAATGCGCTGGCCCTGGATGGATGCATTCTGTATTCCGCAAAAGGCGATGATGCGCTGGCCCTGCCGGACGCGGTCATTCAGCCCGGTCAAGCCTATGTAGTGGGCTCAAAAACAACCGAAGGAAACATGGACTGCAAATGGGATGTAAAGCGGGTATGGCATCAAAAGAAGCTGGATACCGCTGTACTGTATGATATGTACGGCCGCGCCCTTGCCCGCACCAACAACGGCCTGTTTGAATAAGATGGAACTGAACCCTTGGAAGGGAGGTTCCATCATGAAGCAAAATAATCGTCCTTCTTCCTGCGGCTGCTCCTCCGCCCGGCCCCCTGTGCCCTGCGGAAAGCCGCCCCGGGAAGAGTGCCGTCCTCCGGTTCCATGCCGGGGCGGATATTTGATGCAGCGCATTTTCGCATCCGGCAGGCTGCACCGCCGGCAGGGCTGCTATGCCCTGTGCCTGGATCAGCTGCCCTGCCAGGCCCAGCCGCCGTTTACCGTGCTGGAGGTCTGCGCCTGCGGTATGCCCCAATGGGAAGAATTGCCCTGCCGGAACCGGCAAAGCCTGCTTTTGCAGGTGCGCGTTCCCTTGCAGGTGCGCCTGCGGGATGGCTGCGGCCAAACCTATATGGTTTCATCTGCCATTGTGGAAGAACTGCCCCTGCGCTATGAGTGCCCACCCAATGATTGCTGGCGGGGCCAGCCCTATGTTCAGGCTGCTGTGCGCTTGGCCTGCCGTCCCCAGCCCTGCGGGGCGGACTGCCCCTGCGATACGCCCCTGGAGGTGCTGATTGAGGGCTATATCCTGGCCCCCTGTACCGTGGGCTGTCTGGATCGCCCCGCCTGTCCCCCGTCCCTGCCCTGGTACCCTCAGCCGATGTTTGACCCCTACCAAAGCTGAGCTTTCAGAGACAGAAAACGAGAAGTAGAGTACAGAGTTCAGAGTGCAGAGTACAGATTATTTAGTCTATCCAGCACGAACAGCATGATGTGTGCCTTGCCGTGTTTCATCGACTATTCAATCTGATGAACTCTGCACTCTGTACTCTTTTTCTATCAGCCGTTTCCTTCCCAGAACCAATTCTGCGGTGCGTAGCCGATATCGCCGTCCCGGGTCATGATTACATACCATTGCTTTTCATCCACAACGCCGATGATTTGTACAAAATTGTCGATAGGGGTGGAAGAAATGTGTTCTTTGAGGTCGCTGAACAGGAATTGACCCATCACCTCGTCATGCACGAACAGATCGGGAAATGCCTGCTCCACGTTTTTGAGCTTCGGCGTCCAGGCGTCCCCCAGTTCCAGATATTTTGTCATCATCCAGCCCTCCAGCGCCTGGCCTTCGCCAATGCGCACCCGGCACCAGTCGCCCCGCTTTTCCAGCACCCGCAGGGGCGTGCCGTTATAGAATTTCCCCAAAGAATCGGAATTCCGATAGGGCTTGGCCCGCAGGTGAAGCCGGTCGGCAGAGTTGGGATTTTTCACCGCTGCCCAGCCGTCCGAATCGGTGATTTCCCGGGCATCATCTGCCGTAACGGGAAGAAATTCAACGTTCAATTGAAATAAATCCCGATAGGGGAACGTGCCGTAGGCAAAGGATGTATCCCCGTTTTCATCATACGCTTCCACGCCGTACCATCGGGGCTGATAATTGGAATTCCAATCGCTTGCATACTCCAGCACCCAATCGCCGGACAATGTGCGGCGGTACTCGCAGCAGCACTCTTGCTGATCCCATTCAAAAAGCAAATAATCATTGCCGCCATGGAATATATCCATGGAAAAATCCTTTGGCAGCGGCCCCGCTTCCCGAACCTGCCAATTCCCTGCGCCGTCCATTTCCGCAACGGACAAGTACCGGCCGTCCTCCCGTTCCGTCAGCACGACCAGAGCATGCTGCTGTAAATCGTTTTCGATCATCTTCCCTTCAATGGGAATCATATCATGATCCCAATTGTCTTCCGTCAAAAATGTGCTGCCGTACCCGCTGCAATCGATCAGGTTCTCCATAGGCTCCGTTTCCATCCTGGACAGGAATCCTTCGGATAAAGGAACCGGCAAGCTGTCCATCGTTTTCATTTCTTCCCCCACAGAAGCGGACGCCCAGCGGACAGTCAGTTTTCCGTCCTCGACCCTATAAAACGCGGCTTCTGCCCTTTCGCCAATATTGTACATTTCGTAACAATCCATCGTCCAGCCGGGATTCTGCTCTGCCAGGATATCTTTACCGTTGGAAGCCCGTAGGCGCACTTCCTCGGGCGTTTTGGGCATATACTCAAAATCGTTCAGCCAGCTTTTCAATTCCTTCCCGATGGGAATTTCGATGGGCTCCCCGCCGCCGTCGGGGTAGAAGATCACCGCGTTTTCCGTGATCTCCGCCATGCCGGGCCAGGCTTCCCCATCCCGCCAGCTGGAAAGATAAAAACCTTCCCCTTGGGTGTCGTAGGTCATCCAGGCGTCCCGGCTTTCGCTGGTAACGGTAAAGCCGGTTTCATCAATGCCCCCGCGCTCGAATTGCGTATCCTCCGCACGAAAAAGCCTCATGCCGGATTCGTAACATTTCCATTCGTCATTGATCAAAATATAGCCGTCCAGCCCGCCGAAGCGATCGGCAATGAAAAACCATTCGTTGCCGTTCCCGTCCCGGATGGACAGGGTATCAGCTACTTCACTTTCCAATTTCCCGTATTTGAAATAATACTCATGCACCGGAGACGGCATGTTTTCCCCATGAGCTGAGGAAAGCAGGATCAGGGAAATCAGCAATACCGCAAGACAGCCATACCTGGTTTTCATAAAAGCAGCCCCCTTTGCTCTCGTCGATAGGAAACTTTAAAAGCCTCCCGCGCGTTTCTATTCATACAGACACGCTGGGAGGCCCTTTTGTTTCATTCCTTTGAAAAAAAATTATACAAGCACCAGCTCCAGCAAAAACACCACCGCGCAGGCGCACAGAGAAACGAAGATGAGCCCCTTGCCCTTGTAGGAAAGCCCCACCGCCGTTACAAATCCCGCCAGCCCGGACCAGGGGGATGCCGTGGCGGACAGGATGGCGGGGAAGGTCATAACGGACAGGGTCACATAAGGCACATAATACAAAAACGAACGGATGAATTTGCTTTTGATGGTGCCCCGGATCAGGGTCAGCGGCAGCATACGGATCAGGTACGTCACCAGCGCCATCACCAGGATATACACATACACGTTTCCTTTCATTGCGCATCCTCCTCCACCGGTTTCAGCCTGGCCGCGACGGCGGCGATGGCTACCGTGAGAATAATCACCCGGGTGCCGGAGGAAATATCCTTCAATAAAGGCAGAACAGCGAATAAAACGCTGGCCCCCATGGCGCACAAAATGACGATCAGCAGCACCCGGCTTTTCTTGGCAGGCGGAATAATGATGGCGCAGAACATGGCGTACAGCGCCACGCCCAAAGCGCTCAGCACCCTTTCGGGCAGCAGATTACCCGCCACAGCCCCCAAAACGGTGCCCAGGGTCCATCCCGGGATGGCCACGGACATTTGGCCGTAGGTATAAAACGGCGAAAGGGGCCCCTCCGTGGAAGCGGACAGGGCGAAAATTTCATCCGTCACGCCATAAGCCATGAAAAACCGATGGAAAAAAGGCGCTTTCCTGTCCACCTTCTGGCTCAGGCTGGCGCTCATCAGGCAATAGCGCAGATTGATCACCAATTGGGAAAGGGCCAATTCCACATAGCTGCCCCCGGAGGATATGATGGACAGAGCGGCAAACTGCCCGGCGGAAGTCACGTTAAAAAGGGATATCATGGCCGCCTGGCCCACCGTCAGCCCGGCGCGCAGCGCCAATATGCCAAATGAAAAAGAAACGGCCAGATAGCCCAGCGCGATGGGGATCCCATCCCGGCAGCCCCGCACCCATTCCCTGAATCCGGCTTTCATGCTTTTCCTCGCTTCCCGCCTGCGGCCCGTTTTCAGCCGCAAGCGGGAATTATTATATGCTTTCCGTCTTTTCCTGTCAATTCCAGGTGCAAAGGAAAGACAAACCGGCGCTTTGTCCCGGCCCTGCCGCCGCGATTATCCCGGAAACGCGCTTGTGTTTTCCTTGACTTTCCTTCCTTTGGGCCTTATAATGGAAGAAAAAAGGAGGTCGATTTCTATGCAGCCCTTTATGGATGAAAATTTCCTCTTGAGTACAGATACTGCCCGGACCCTTTTCCACGAAGCCGCCAAGGAAATGCCCATCATTGACTACCATTGCCACCTCTCCCCCAAGGAAATTGCCCAGAACATCAAATTTGACAACATCACCCACCTGATGCTGGGCGGCGACCATTACAAATGGCGCGCCATGCTGAGCTGGGGCGTTGATGAAAAGCTGATCCGCGGCGACGGCGATCCCAAGGAAAAGTTTATCGCATATGCCGACGCCCTGTCCCACGCCATCGGCAATCCGCTTTATCACTGGACCCATCTGGAGCTCCAGCGCGTGTTTGGCATCACTACGCCCCTGAACAAGGAAACCGCGGGCCGCATCTACGATGAAGCCAGCGAAATGCTTCAGGGCGACGATTTCCGCGCTCAGGCCCTGGTGGACAAATTCAACGTGGACTATCTGTGCACCACCGACGATCCTGTGGATGATCTTTCCTTCCATCAGACCATCGCCGCCGAAAGCACCATGAAGGCGAAAGTATATCCCGCCTTCCGTCCCGACAAGGCCCTGAACATTGACCGGGCGGGCTTTGTGGATTACATTCAGAATCTCTCCCGGGTGGCCGGTATGGAAATCAACTCCACCGCCGACGTGCTCACCGCTCTGGAGCGCCGGGTGGAATACTTCCACGCTTGCGGCGCCCGCGTTTCGGACCACGCGCTGGACACCGTGCCCTACGGCGAGCCCTCCTTCAAGCAAGCCGATAAAGCCTTCCACGCTGCCATGGCCGGGGAAGAAATGAAGCAGAAGCACATCGACAGCTATCGCACCGTGGTGCTGGCGGGCCTGGGCGGCATGTACGCGCAGCGCGGCTGGGTGCAGCAGTACCATATCGGCGCAATGCGCAACAATAACACCGCCATGTTCCACCGCTACGGGCCGGACGTGGGCTTCGATTCCATCATCGATAACAATTTCGCCCATAACCTGTCCCGCCTGATGGATCTGCAGGATTCCCAGGGCCAGCTGCCCAAAACGATCCTGTATACGCTGAATCAGGCCGGCAATCATGCCATCGGCACCATGCTGGGCAATTTCCAGCAAAGCGGCGTAAAGGGCAAAATTCAGTTTGGTTCCGCCTGGTGGTTCCTGGATCAGAAGGATGGCATGGAACAGCAAATGACCACCCTGGCCGCTTTGGGCGTGCTCGGCGCGTTCGTTGGCATGCTCACCGACAGCCGCTCCTTCATCAGCTACCCCCGTCATGAATACTTCCGCCGCATCATGTGCAACCTGATCGGCAAGTGGGTGGAAAACGGCGAATATCCCAACGACATCGAATTCCTCAAGGGCATGGTGCGGGATATCAGCTACAATAACGCCAAAGAATACTTCGGTATTTAATTTTGGAGTTCAGAGTTCAGAGTACAGATTATATAGTGTATATCATCCAAAGCCGATTGGTTCTCTATATCAATCTGAACTCTGTACTCCGTACTCTGATCACTTATATTGTTGAATGGAGTGAATTCCTATGGAAAGATTGAATAAAGCCCTCTGCCCCCAGGTGAAGCGTCCCCAGAACATCCGGGTGATGCAGTTTGGCGAAGGCGGCTTCCTGCGCGCTTTTGTGGATGAAATGCTGGACAACCTGAACACCCAATGCGGCGGCGACTACGGCGTTGCCATCGTGCAGCCCCTGGAACGCGGCATGTGCAAAATGCTCAACGAGCAGGATTGCCTGTACACCGTCATGCTCCGCGGCCGGGAAGAAAGCGGCGACGTGAAAAAGGTGAAGGTCGTGGGCACAGTGCTGGAAACCATCGAGCCCTACGCCGATTTCCAGAGCTATCTGGACCTTGCGAAAATTGACACCCTGCGCTTCATCGTCAGCAACGACTGGGGTCATTTCGGGGAAATGATCCTGCCG
>JAUNMW010000108.1 GCA_030537395.1 Clostridia bacterium
GAAACCCTGGCCTGCGGAACGGGAGCCTGCGCGGCAGTTGCCGCCGCGGTGAAAATGGGTTTCTGCTCATCCGAAAAACCGGTTGCCGTTAAACTTCCGGGCGGCAATCTTTCTGTTGCTTATGCGGAGAACGGAATCGTCTTAAGCGGGGAAATCGAATGGACTTTTGAAGGGGAGTTCATATATTGATATTAACATGGGTGATACAATTTGATTTCTTCCGCGGGCGCTGCCTATATTGAATCGAAAGGGATAAATAACATTCGGTATTCCCGGGGAGACATGCCTTTTTCTTCCCGGAATACCCGGTTGAAGCTGGAAATGCTTTGAAACCCGGAATGCATGGCAACCTCTGTGAGCGACATGTTCGGATCTGCCAGGAGCTCCGTCGCTTTTTCCAGCCGCACGGTATTCAGCCACTTGTTGTAGTTCATCCCCGTGATGCTGTGAAAGATCCGGGAAAAATAATCCTTGTTGACTCCCGCCAGCCTGGCCATGGCGCTCTGCGACAGATCGTCCGCCGTCAGGTTATTTTTGATATAATCCGTAACCATGATCATGCGATGCGTGGCGGTGTCGGTATAGCTGTACGGATCGCCGTTTTTTATTTCAAATGCAAATTCCTCCCGGTGCTGATCCAGCGTCAGCATGAATTCCATCAGCAGCATGCAGCAGCGCAGCTCACGGTTTGGCGCCGCGGAAAGATAGATGGCTTTCATGTTCTCCGAAATTACCCGCAGCTCGGACACAAGCGCTTGATGGGCCTGCATGCAAAGCACATGCAGATTCCTGTAAAAGTGCATGATCCGCTGCAAATCAAACAATGAATTGATAAATACGTTGCTGAATTGGATGATCAGCGATTGTTCTCTGTCCGCGTCTATGATCTCGTGCACTTCCATGGGCCAAATCAGCAAAAAATCTCCTTCCGCGAGGATATAGGTGTGCTGATTGACCCTGAACACGTTGTTTTTTCCGGCCCCAACCAAAACGATTTCGCCATAGGGATGCCAATGCGCGTGATAGCTGCGCTCCTTGATCCCGGTTGCAAGGTTGAAAGCGCTGATGCGGTCGAACCCAAAATTTTCATATTGGTTATAATCCATGCCGCACCTCCACGACGGAGATTTCAAGGGAATTATTTCCTCTCTCATTAAACCAAAGAATCAGGAAGAAGTCAATATTTTTCACAATCCATCCGGCATTTCAAAAAATGGGCAATGGGGTGTCAAAAAATGAAGGGAGATGGATGGATACTTATTATATAATAAAATCGAATTTGTATGGGGAGGCGAAAGCATGAGCGCAGATTTACTCCGGCATCGCAAAGCCACGGCGCAGGTACGCATCCTGAAAGCGGACGGCAGCCCTGCCGCGGGGCGGCAGGTTCAGATCGATCAGATTTCTCATCGGTTTCTTTTCGGATGCGGCGCGTTCGACGCCGTGGCCCTGATGAAAACCCAGGACGAAAAGCAGCGCGTTTTCCTGCAGGAGAGGATGGAAAAATGGCTGCGGCTGTTTAATTACGGCACGCTTCCCTTCTATTGGGGCAGGTATGAACCCACGGAGGGGCAGACCGCTTTTGCGGAAACGATGGCAGCGGCTGAATGGCTTCGGAAAATGGGCGTGCAGGTAAAAGGCCATCCGCTTTGCTGGCATACCGTCTGCGCGCCTTGGCTGATGCAGTATTCCAATGAAGAAATCCTGCGGCGGCAGCTGGCGCGCATTCGCCGGGATGTAGGGGCCTACAAGGGCGTGATCGACATGTGGGATGTGATCAACGAAGTGGTCATCATGCCGGTATTTGATAAATACGATAACGCCGTCACCCGGATCTGCAAGGAAATGGGCCGCATCAAACTGGTGAAAGAAGTATTCGCCGCCGCGAAGGAAAGCAACCCTGACGCGGTGCTGCTCATCAACGACTTCAACACCAGCGTTTCTTACGAGATCCTGCTGGAAGGACTGCTGGAGGCGGGCGTGCCCATCAGCGCCATCGGCATCCAAAGCCACCAGCATCAGGGCTATTGGGGACTGGAAAAGCTGAACGACGTGCTTTCGCGGTTTTCCCGGTTTGGTCTGCCCATCCATTTTACAGAAAATACCCTTATTTCCGGTGAAATCATGCCCGCCCACATCGTGGATCTGAACGACTGGCAGGTGGATTCCTGGCCCAGCATGCCGGAAGGCGAGGCGCGCCAGGCCCGGGAAATCACGGAAATGTATTCCGTGCTGTTCGCCCATCCGCTGGTGGAAGCCATCACCACCTGGGATTTCAACGACGGATGCTGGCTGAAGGCCCCCTCCGGCTTCGTGCGGCAGGATAACAGCGAAAAGCCCGCCTATCACGCGCTGCAAAAGCTGATCCATCAAGATTGGGAGACCCATGAAACGCTGACGACGGACAGCGAAGGGCGGCTTTCCTTTACCGGCTTCAAGGGGTGCTATGCGCTGACACTGAACGGTCAAAAACTCACGCTGAACCTGGATCAGGATCGAACCGATACCCTGATGATCCCGTGACAGCAAAAAAGGAGAAAGGCCATGACTCATTTCACTGAAGCGCTTCGCATCATCCTGCCGGTGATGCTCATGCTGTTTCTCGGCATCCTGTGCAGAAAAAAAAGATGGATCGAGCGATCAGGCATTGAAACGCTTAAAACTGTGGCGGTGCAGATCGGGCTGCCCGCGGTGCTGCTCCACACCTTTGCCGCTGCGGAATACTCCTGGGCGACGCTGATCGTGCCCCTGATCATGTTTTTGCTGTGCGTTCTGGCATGGCTGCTGGGGAAAGGACTGGGAAAGGCGCTCCGTTTGGAAAGCCGCTTTATTCCTTTCCTCACCACCGGCTTTGAAGCGGGCATGCTGGGCTATGCGCTGTTCACCCTGCTGTACGGCGGCGAACAATTGGCAGATTTTGCCCGGATTGATCTGGGGCAGGTGCTGTTCGTGTTTACGCTGTACAAGGTGCTGCTGAGCATGGATGGAAAAGCGAAACCCTCCATGAAGCGCATATGCCGGGAAATGGCGCTGTCCCCCATCATCTGGGCGATCCTGGCGGGCGTCCTTTTGGGTGTGACGGGCATCTATCAAGCGATGATCCCTTCCGGCGCTGCCGGCGTTCTGGACGCCTGTACGGATTTCATCTCCGCCCCGGTCAGCGCCTTGATCCTGCTTTCCATCGGATATGATCTGGTGTTTGATGATATTCCCTGGCGGAAAACCCTGCAGGCGGTGGCCCTGCGGCTGGGGATCATGGCGGTATTGGGGGCCGCGGTCCTTGCGCTGTTTCACCTGGTATGGCCCCAGGCGCAATGGGATCGGGCGGTGTTTATCATGTTCCTGCTGCCGCCGCCTTATGTGCTGCCCATATTCTCCACGGACGAGGAGCAGCGGGGGTTCCTGTCCTCCGTTCTGTCCCTTTCCACGCTGATCACCTTGGCGGGCTTCGTTCTGCTGGCTGTGATCGGCTGAGTATTTGCAGAACGAACAGGAAAACAAGACGCAAAAGGAGCGCAAAGCGCAAAAAAACAACGATGCATAGAATCGGGAGGAAAAACACATGGCAGGCATTGTGGGAACACATCTTGTGGCACAGGTTGGATTTGTGGTAAAGGGTATGATAAACTGGAACGGATGCATCTGGGCTTTTTTCATGACAAACAAACCGGCGATTTAATGAGCCGGGTGGTGAACGACACCCGCGATTTTGAATTGCTGTACGCCCATATGATCCCGGAAACCATCACCAACATCGTCACCTTTACCGGCGTCCTGATCGTGCTGCTCACTATCAATTGGAAGCTGGCGCTGATCACCTGCGCGCCGATCCCGCTGATTTTCGTTTCCGGCATCGTGTTTTCCAAGAAGGTACGGCCTTTTTTCCGTATATCGCAGAAAAAAATGGGCGAACTGAACGGCAAGCTGCAGGACAATCTGTCCGGCATCCATGAGATCCAGTCATTCGGCCGGGAGGAATATGAAACCGAGCAGGTAAATGAAAAAAACTTTGAGCATGTCCGGGCGATGCTTCAGGCGCTCAAGATCAGCGCGGTTTTCCATCCGTCGGTGGAATTCATTTCTTCTCTGGGCACCATTCTGGTAGTGGCCTTCGGCGGGTATCTGGCCTTCAAAGACGGCCTTCGGGTATCGGATATCGTGGCTTTCCTGCTGTATCTTTCCCTGTTTTACGGGCCGGTTACGGGCCTGGCCAATCTGCTGGAAAGCATGCAGCAGTCCATGGCCGGGGCGGAAAGGGTGCTGGACATTTTGGATGCGCCGGTGGAAATCAGGGATCGGCCCAACGCAAAACCGTTGGGGAAGGCGCAGGGAGAAATCGTATTCGACCATGTCAGCTTTTCCTACGGGGAAAACACGCCTGTGCTGCGGGACGTTTCTTTCCGCTGCGCGCCCGGTAAAATGCTGGCGCTGGTGGGCCCCACGGGCGTTGGCAAAACGACCCTGACGCAGCTTATCTCCCGGTTTTATGAGCCCAATTCAGGCCGTATCCTGATCGATGGCCACGATTTGATGGACGTGACCATCGAAAGCCTGCGGCAGAATATTTCGCCCGTTTTGCAGGACACCTTTCTGTTCAACGGCACCATCGCGGAAAACATCGGCTATGCCATGCCCGACGCCTCGATGGAAGAAATCGAGGCTGCTGCCAGGGCGGCTAACATTCACGAGGATATTATGGCCATGCCCCAGGGATATCAAACGCAGGTTGGGGAGCGGGGCCTTCGCCTGTCCGGCGGGCAAAAGCAGCGCGTGGCCATCGCCCGCGCGATCCTGCGGAAATCACCCGTTATTATTTTGGATGAAGCAACCGCATCCGTGGATGTGGAAACCGAGCGGCAGATTCAGAAGGCCATCGCAGCCATATCGGGGCAGCGCACCATCGTAGCCATCGCGCACCGGCTTTCCACCATCCGCAACGCGGATCAGATCCTGGTGCTCGAGGAGGGCCGCATTACTGAGCGCGGCACCCATGCTGAGCTGGTCGCCTTGGGCGGCAGCTATGCACGCATGAACAGCATTCAATCCGCGGAAGGCAATGCGTGAAGAAAGAATCTCATCTGTCGAATAAAAAGAGAATCCATTTTTTTCTTCGAGGCTTGCCGCAGTCATTCCATCACACAGCCCTGATCCTGATACGGGATCGGGGCTGTGGCTTTTTTGGTTTTTGACCGAACAAAAGTGAAAAAAGATGCAAAAGCCAAAAGATTTTTCTTGCTTTGTTGCTGATCTGGAATCGGTTCGTTTTACATCCCCCGTTTCCGTATATCATCATTTTTCCTCTTTTTATTTGAGTATAGTAAAAGGGCTTGCCTTCCGTTTTTCAGAATGCAAGCCCTATTTATACGTAATTCCATTTTACATGTTCTGCCGCCGCTTTCGCTGCTTTACTGGTTCTTCGCCTTTTTCTTGACTTCCCGGTAAATGGTCAGCGCGCGCACGGTGTACATGGCCAGGGCGGTAAGGGTGAGGGCCACGCCGGCCCACAGCAGATAAACATGCAGCGGGAAGCCCAATTGGGCCTGGAGCCATTCATGAAAGAAGCAGGACAGCAACGAAAGCACCACCACGGTTTGGGCCAGCTTGCCGATCCAGATGGAAAACACCACCACATCGTTCCGGTACAGCACCACGCCGCCCATCACCATCACGGCTTCCTTGCACAAAAGAATGATCAGCACAGCCCAGGGGGCGATGCCCTTGATCGCCATGGAAAGCATCACGCTGATGGACATAAGCTTGTCTGCCAGGGGGTCCATCAGCTTGCCGAAATTGGTGATCAGCTGATATTTCCGGGCGATGAAGCCATCCGCAATATCGGTCAGGCTGGCGGCCGCAAACACGGCAAAAGCGGCGTAAAAATGATCGTTGAGCATCAAAATCCAATAAATGGGAATTAGGCCCATGCGAATCAGGGTGAGCACATTGGGCACGTTCCAAATGTTTTCTTTTTCCTTGCGTCTTTCAGTCATAGATCCCTCTCCTGCCGGAATACCCGCGGAATGGAGCGGCCGCAATTCTTTTTCCGCGGCCTGAAGCCATTCCACTCTCTATTATAGCATTGCTTTTTGCTTTTTTCAATGGATACCGGGCCCGATTCGCGGCTTCCCGAACAAAATGTTACGAAATGTTATCCGGAATGCCGCGCCGCCCTCCGCTGCGCATTTCAAAAAAATTTTACACATGCGCGGGAAAAACTATGTTATACTGATTGAAGAAAGCAAAAGGGGGCCAAGAAATGAAGAAACTCTTATTGATCCTGTCGGCGTTGTGCCTGCTTTGCGCATGTGCGGCGGCGGAGGGGGACGGGAGCCGGTTTTCCAGTATTCGCATCAATGAATTCATGGCGTCCAATGGGGACAGTCTGAAGGATGCCCGGGGCGAAAGCCCGGACTGGATCGAGCTGTACAACGCAGGCGAAGAAGAGGTGAACCTGCAGGGCCTCTGCCTCTCCGACGGGAAAAAGACGCTGGATAAATTCGTGTTCCCGGATTGGGTGCTGCCCGCCCGCGGCTATCTGGTCGTGTTCGCGTCGGGCGTTGAGTATGTGACGGACGGGGAAATCCATTTGGGCTTCAAGCTCAGCGCCGAGGGGGAGCGGGTGGTGCTGTCCTTTGGCGGAGAGATCCTGGATATCATCAGCTTTGACGCTCAGGAAAAGGACGTTTCCATGTCCCGGTACGACAGCCGCACCTGGCGGTACACGGAAACGCCCACCCCCGGCACGGAGAACGTTTTTGACGACTGAAAACCTTCTTTTCCCCGTGGAAAAAGGTATTTTTCCTGTTTTGCCGAATACAATACAGGAAAAGCTTGCCTAAACAGGAAAAACAGAGTAAAATAAGAATACCATATGACATTGAAACGAACGGAGGAATGAACATGTACCATGCTGTGATTGACGGCGCGAAAGTCAAGATGGAAAAGACCAAGGAATTTTATCAGAAGGATATGCTCTCCCTGCGTGCCGGCCGGGCCAATCCCCAGATTTTGGATCGCATCGTGGTGGATTATTACGGCACCGCTACGCCGCTGAAGCAGATGGGCAACATCAACAGCCCGGAACCCCGGCTGCTCACCATTTCCCTGTGGGACCCCAAGGCCATTCCGCTGGTGGAAAAGGCCATCCAGAAGAGCGATCTGGGCATGAACCCCTCCAATGACGGCAAGCTGATCCGCCTGGTGGTGCCCGAACTGAACGAGGAACGCCGCAAGGAGCTGACCAAGGTGGTCCGCAAAGGCGCGGAGGAAGCCAAGGTGGCCATGCGCAATACCCGCCGGGACGCTATGGACCAGATCAAGAAGCTGAAGAAGGATTCCCAGATCACGGAAGACGATCAGCGCAAAGCCGAGGATGAGCTCCAGAAGATGACCGACGCCCAGATCAAGGAAGTGGACAAGATCGCCGCCGAAAAGGAAAAGGAGATCATGGAAGTCTGATGGAAAACGTGTTGGGCCGCCCGGTGCGGGAGGCCCTTTCTTCCCTGCCCGCGGGCGAAACTGCGCCCCGGATCATTGAAACCGCGGCTCCCCGAAGGGATGGGCAGACCCGGCAGGAGGGCACCCTGCGCGTTGTCGCCTGCCGGGAAGGCGCGTGGATCGCCGCCCGTTTCCTGGACGGAGCGCCGCGAAAAAGAGAGGAAGCATGACCAATCCCCCCCTTCCCAGGCATGTGGCCATCATCATGGATGGCAACGGGCGCTGGGCCAAACAGCATAAAATCCGCATCGCGCTGGGGCACCGGCAGGGCGTGGAAACGCTGCGCGCCATCATCCGGGAAAGCAGCGATCTGGGAATTGAAGCCCTTTCTTTGTATGCCTTTTCCACGGAAAACTGGCGCCGCTCTCCCGACGAGGTGGAAGCGCTGATGGGGCTTTTGCTGGAGTTTTTTACTTCGGAAATCGATGAACTGGATCAAAAAAACGTGTGCATCCGCATCCTGGGCGACAAGGAGGGCATGCCGGAAAAACAGCGGGAGGCCCTTTACAACGCGGAAGCGCGCACGGGAAAGAATACGGGGCTGAAATTAAACATTGCCCTCAATTACGGCGGCCGGGCGGAGTTGGTCCGGGCGGCGCGTATACTGGCCGAAAAAGCGGTCCGGGGCGAAATCAGGCCTGATGAAATCGATGAAGCTGCCCTGGCGGACGCACTGTACACCAAGGGCCTGCCGGATGTGGATTTGCTGATCCGCACCAGCGGGGAAATGCGGCTGAGCAATTTCCTGCTGTTCCAGTGCGCCTACGCGGAATTTGAATTCCCGGAAACCCTGTGGCCGGATTTCAGTCTGGAGGATTACCATAAAGCGTTGGAAACCTTCGCTTCCCGGGATCGGCGTTTTGGAGGGCGGAAAGCATGACCCAACGAATTATTACCGGCGTTTGCTTGCTGGCCGTCCTGCTGGCGGCCCTCTGGGCGGGGGGGGTGTGGTTTTCCGTTCCTTATATGGTCACCATCTGCCTGTCCATGTATGAAATGATCCGGGCCACCGCCCAGGCGGGCCACCGCCCGGTGCAATGGCCCTGCTGGGTCTGCCTGGTTTTGTCCATTCCGCTGTTTCATTTCATGGGCAGCATTTCTCTTCTCATGCCCCTGGTGGGCGGCGCGTTCATGCTGATTGCCATGATGGTGATTTTCCGGGAGGAGCCCAAGTTAGAGGATATCATGATTTCGGCCCTGCCGCTGGTGAGCGTGCTGCTGCCCGGGCTGTGCATGCTGGGATTGCAAAAGGCTCCGGGCCGGAATAACCAGCTGATTTTGACCATCCTGGCCTTTGGGGTGCCCCTGTTTGGAGACACCATGGCTTATTTTATCGGCAGCCGGTTTGGCAAGCGGAAGCTGTGCCCCGCCGTCAGCCCCAATAAATCCATCGAAGGGGCCGTTGCCGGCCTGGCGGGCAGCATCATTTGGGCCATGGCTACGGCGGGGGTCGCTTCCATTTTCACGCCCATTCCGCCCTTCTGGCATTTCCCCATTTTGGGCCTGCTGTGCGGCGTCGCCGGGCAGATGGGCGATTTGTTCGCCTCCCTCATCAAGCGCCACTGCGGCATCAAGGATTTCAGCAATATTTTCCCCGGCCACGGCGGCATGATGGACCGGCTGGACAGCGTGTACTGGGCCACGGTGATTCTGTACATCTATCTGAATCTGGCCGTGAACACGTTTGGGGCCTGAAAAATGTGAAAAGTGGAAAGTAAAGTTGATTATACAGTTTTATCTTTTCACTTTCGGTTTTTTGCCGCATATTAAAAGCCAAATTTTCTCAGGCCCTGCGGGGCTCTCAACTGCAAATACAGAAGGAGAGAACTTGGCTCTTACTGGTATTATAATACAAAACAAAGAGAAGTCAAACAAAATTTTACATATATGCTTCAGGGCACATACATGTGAAACTCTTTGCAAAATGGAAAAAGCCAGAAATCTTTTATGGGTTTCTCGGAAGGGGGTCTGGGGGAAACCGCTCTTTGACCTTCAAAGAGCGGTTTCCCCCAGGAATTATCTTGGTTAGGAGCGTGCTTTCATGCGTCGTGGTATTGCTATTTTGGGCAGCACGGGTTCCATCGGAAAACAAGCGATAGAAGTGATCGGGCTGCATCCCGACCGCTTTTTTGTAACCGCCCTGACCGCCCACAAAAACGCGGATTTATTATTTGAACAGGTGCGCGCTCTGCGGCCCCGGCTGGCCGCGATGACGGGCGTCGAAGGGCCGGTTCCGATCCCGGATGATCTTTCCTTCTGCGAATTTCTTTTTGGCCCCAAAGCCTTGGAAGAAGCAGCGCGGGAAGCGGAGGGGGAAGACGTGCTGGCCGCCGTGGTGGGCGTGGCGGGACTGAAAGCCGTCATGGCCGCCAGAAACGCTGGCAAGCGGGTGCTTTTGGCCAATAAGGAAACCCTGGTAGCCGGGGGTGAAATGGTGATGAACGCCTGCCCGGCGGGAACGCTTCTGCCCGTGGACAGCGAGCACAGCGCCATTTTCCAATGTCTGCAGGGGGCCGGTCCCAACCAGTACGAGCAAATTTTGCTCACCGCCTCCGGGGGCCCCTTCCGCACCTGGAACAAGGAGCGCATCCAAACCGCCACGGTGCAGCAGGCCTTGGGCCATCCCACCTGGAGCATGGGAGCCAAGATCACCATTGATTCCGCGTCCATGTTCAATAAGGCCCTGGAGATCATCGAGGCCAAATGGCTCTTTAACGCCCGGCCCGAGCAGATTCAGGTGGTGGTGCATCCCCAGAGCATCGTTCATTCCGCCGTGAAATTCCGGGACGGCGCGGTGATCGCCCAGTTGGGCGTGCCGGATATGAAGCTGCCCATTCTTTACGCCATGACTTATCCCGAACGCCTGGAAACCGGCAGCAAGCCCCTGGACCTGTTTGAAATCGGGCAGCTTACTTTTGAAAAGCCTGATCCCGAGAAATTCCCGGCCCTGCGCATGGCCTATGAAGCGCTGAAAGCGGGCGGCGCGGCCTGCTGCGTGCTCAACGCCGCCAACGAGGAAGCCTGCTATGCTTTCCTCCGGGGCGAGATCCCCTTCGGCCGCATCCCCCAGATCGTGGAGGCCGCATTGCAAAAGCATGGCGCTCTGCCCGCGAAAAACCTGGACGATATCGACCGTGCCGACGCCCTGGCCCGGGAAACCGCAAGGGCCATGCTTGAATGAAAAAAGTATGGAAAACATAAACTGAAAACGTTGGAAGCCTAAAGCGCCTTTTAAGAGAAAAAGAGTTGAGAGTTAAGAGCTGAGAGTTGAGATATATTTTGTTGATAC
>JAUNMW010000392.1 GCA_030537395.1 Clostridia bacterium
TTTTCATGAATGTTTTCAGGATTGGAAGCGGCGGTGAAGCCTTTTGCTGCGGCAGGTTCAGCAACAGGCTCGGCGGTAGGTTCCGCTGTCGGCGCTTCCGTTGGCGTCTGCTCGGCAGATGCATCATCTGTTTCAGGAGCGCCAGTAGACAGGATCACAACAGGAATATCGTCAGCTGCAGGAGCTTGCGTTGCGGCAGCCTGCACAGGAGCGGCAGTTTCCTGAACGCTGACAGCAGGAATTACGACAGAAGGAAGCTCCGCATTTCCAAGATTCACGGAAGGAATATGAGAAGCGGAAACCAATTGGTAGGGAGAAGCTATGGCGCCGCTGCCGGACAAAATGGAAAGCTGTTTCAAATCCACATGAATGGCAGGACGAACGCCCAAATCGCTGTTGCCGGTAGAAATGCGGCCAATTTTCCCTTCGTCCATCACACGGCGCTGTTCATGCGGATAATCCGTGGAACGGGTCCGGCTCCACCAGGGGCTGTATTTCTTGCCTTTGGAGTAGATATACAAAGGTTTCCATTTGCCCTTATTGTTTGTAGAGGGCAATTCAAAAATCGGCGGATCCTGAAGGATTCTTGCCCAGGCCGTGCTTTCGCAAAGACGGGCGTTATTGGAGGAAAAGCCAATGGAAGCATCCTTCATTTCATCGGAAGTGATCAGCGTTACCAAAGCGTTATCCTCGGTGCGAACGAGCAAAACCGCCTGTTCCTCCTCATTGAACGCATCGTTCAGAAAAACGGTATTCAAATAGTTGTACAGATCGCTTGTTTCCCATCCCTTGTAATGGTCATAGTCGCCGTGAACAGGCGCGCCGAACAAAATATATTCACTGAGCAGATAAGCTTCTCCATTCTCCGTTTTGAGCACGCGCCACAGGATGGGAGTCTTGCTTCCGTCTGCTTCCGTGGGATAAGAGCCGAATAAAACATAGTCGTATCCGCTGGATTTGGAAAACCCGTGAATGGACGCCGCATCCTCAGCCAGGGAAGGAAGCGAAGCAGCAAGCATCAGGAAAGCCAGCAGCAGCACCAATGTTTTTTTTCCCATAATCATACCTCAATCATCCGTTTTTTGTTGCATTCTTATTATGCGCAGGTTCGAGCGCACAGACAAAGTATACCATATTTCTTTTCTTCCTACAAGATATGAAACGGCAATTTACAATTTTGCCTGCACAGACGCCGAATTTTTCAAATGAAATCATCATTATCTGCCACACAGGGTTTGACGGATAGGAAATTATATGCTATAATAAATCGATTTTTTGGATGTGATATTCCTATGGGGAGGTAATTTCAATGTCTGGACATTCCAAATGGCACAATATTCAAGCAAAAAAGGGCAAGACGGATGCTGCCCGCGGTAAGATTTTTACGAAAATTGGCCGTGAAATCGCTATCGCTGTCCGCGAGGGAGGCGCGAATCCCGAATCCAACAGCAAGCTGAAGGATATCATTGCCAAGGCCAAGGCAAACAATATGCCCAATGACAACATTCAGCGCAGCATCAAAAAGGCCGCCGGCGAAGGCACCGGGGCCACCTATGAAGAAATTACTTATGAAGGCTATGCTCCCGGCGGCGTTGCCATTATTGCCCGGTGTGTGACCGATAACCGCAACCGCACCTCTTCCGACGTGCGCCATATCTTTGATAAGCACGGCGGTTCCCTGGGCACTCCCGGCAGCGTGAGCTATATGTTCGACAATAAGGGCTTGATCGTCATTGAAAAAGAACCCGGCATGGACGAAGATGAAATGATGATGACAGCCCTGGATGCTGGCGCCGAGGATATGAAAACGCAGGAAGACGCTTTTGAAATCTACACCGCGCCCAATGATTTTTCCGGTGTTCGCGAAGCGCTGGAAAAGGCCGGCTATGCTTTCCTTTCTGCCGATACCCAGATGATTCCTCAGAACACGGTTGCTTTGGCCGATGAAGACACGCTGGCCAAGGTGCAAAAGCTCCTGGATATGCTGGACGATAACGACGACGTGACTGAAGT
>JAUNMW010000109.1 GCA_030537395.1 Clostridia bacterium
ATGCTGATCCATCATCCCCATTTTTGTTTCCTCTCTTTTCTTCACGCAATGCTCCCTTGTTAGCTCCTTAACGGTAAACTTTTTACACCCAAAAAGCGCCGCATGATGATGCAGCGCTGAGCTATTGTGCTTCTATCCATGTTACATGTTATTCAACTGCTCCTGATATCTGCTTATGGCTTCAGAGTAATCTGATCTGTCTTTGTTGCAGAATGCTGTATGGCATTCAATCGTGAATTGGGGAGCAATAATCTGTTCTGATTCTCAAGATTAGCTTAGGTTTAACTCCGTGATTTTCAAAAAATGGGCGGCAGGCCAGTGCTTGCCGCCCAATGTTTGGAATGATTGATTATGCTGCTGCCGTTTTCCTCTTTTTCCTGGCCTTAGCAATCGCCAGCGCGCCCCAGCCTGCCAGCAGAACGCATAAACCCGCGTCGATGATATACATCCAGGTGTGCCACGCGGGCGCTTTATAGCCGTCCACCTTCAGGCTCATGATGTTGCTGTTGGCCACGGTGTACAGAATCTTCTTGACAGCTTTCCGCAAAAGCGTTACCTGTGTTGCGTCATCCGGCTGATTGAATACCTTGCTGTCCTGCGTCAGGAACAAATCGCCGCCTGCGCGGATCATCAGATCCACATAGGTATAACGGTTCATGCTGTAATCGGTGATCACAATGCCCCGGAAGCCCCATTCATCCCGCAGAACAGAGGTGAGCAACGCGTAGCTGCCGCCCGCCCAGGTCATGCCCAACCGGTTAAAGGAGCTCATCATGGCCGGCGCGTTGCCAATTTTCACCGCAAGCTCGAAAGGCTTGAAATAAATCTCGCGCATGGCCTGCTCATTGGCCCACACCAGAATGCCGTTGTATTCACGGTCTGTTTCCTGATCGTTGACGGCAAAATGCTTCACATAGCAGTACACGCCTTTTTCACGGGCTCCCTGAACCACCTGAGCGGCAAACAGGCCGGAGAGCAAGCCGTCCTCGGAATAGTATTCCCAGTTGCGGCCCGCGAATTGGCTGCGGTGAATGTTCACGGCGGGGGCGTACCAGCCGGAATAGGGCAGGGCGTCGCCCTTTTCATTGCCCACCAGGCCTTCTTCGCCAACCAGCTCGCCCATACGCCGGGCCAAGTCCACATTCCAGGTGGCACCCATCACACATTCCGCCTGATAGGAGCAGGTATCGTACACCACCGATTCGGACAGGAAGGAGGTAAAGCCGCTGGGCCCGTCTGAATCGTTGGTCATGGGCTTGTTCACTACATTGTCCACGCCCGCCACGGCGTTGGTGCGGAACGCGCCGTAGCCCACCAGCAGCTTCATTTCATCCAGGCTGATTTCATCCAGCAGCTGCTCCCAGCGGGGATCGTCAAAATCGGCGGTGCCATCCTTATTCAGCATATCCTGTAGGGAAATGCCGTTGTTCACCGCCGTGGTGGCGGGCATCAACGCCTCATCCACCACCCAGGGCTGGCCCTCATCGGAGCCCTGCCATTTGCGCTTGATGGAGGCTGCCAGCTGATCCTGCAATTCACTGGTCAAAGTCCTTTCCGCGTCGGACAAATAGGTCTTCCGCATGGTGCCTTCAAAATCCGCGCGGCTGATAAAGGACGCCGCCGTCCAATTGCCGAACATGCCGGCGCTTACGTCGTCAAACCGGTTTTCCACCGTTGCTTCTGTGCCCTGAGCGTTCAGGCTGGTGGGTAGCTGAACGTCCGCCGCGACGGTCAATTTCGTTTCCGCCTTGGGCGTATGGGCGTCGGAGGAAACGAACAGGGTATATTCGCCGCTTTCCAACTCGTAGCCCTTGAAGCTGTTGCCGTTCTGATCGGCGTAATCGTAGGATTTCATATCGCTGACCGGCAGGACGAGGGTCAGTGTGTCGCTCTCCCCGGGGTTGAGTAGCTTGGATTTGGCGAACGCGCCCAGCACCACATAGGGCTTTTCGATGCCGCCGGGGGTATAAGGAGCGGAGTAATACAGCTGGACCACGTCCCGGCCCGCGTAGCTGCCGGTGTTGGTCACTTTCACGGTGGCCGTTACCGTATCATTTTCTGTGACAGCGCCGTTTTTATCAAAGGAAACGTCCCAATCAAAGGTGGTATAGGAAAGACCGTAGCCGAAGGGGTAGACCACATTTTCGCCGTACCAGGACGTATTTCCGACCTGCGCCTCCTCATAGCCGCGGGTTTCATAATACCGATAGCCCACATAGATGCCTTCCTCGTAATTGACGAAGGCAAATTCGGATTGGCTTCCGTCGGCGTTCAGATAGCGGTTGCCGTACTGGCTGCCGTATATTCCGGTATTGTACCAGGTGGGGTCCAGGGTAAAGTCTGCCGCCCAGGTATCCACCGTATGGCCGGAGGGACTGATCTGCTGCCCTTTGGCGGTTTTGCCCACCAGGATCTCGCCCAGAGCCATGGCCCCGGTGGAACCCGGCAGACCCATCCACAAGATGGCGTCAATGCCCTCGTCCGCTTTCAAAGCGCCCAATTCCATGGTGGTGCCCACGTTCAGCACCACGATCACCTTATCAAAATGGGCCTTGGCTTCCTCCAGCATGACTTTTTCATTCTCATCCAGCTCCAGGTAATGGCTTTCCACGGAGGCAGCTCCCTCCGTGGCCTGGGCGTAGCTAAAGTCCGTGGCCATGGTACGGGGCAGATCAAAGCCCTCGCCGCCGATACGGGAAATAACGACGATGGCCGCGTCGGGATAAGCGGTGTAGCTGCTCTTCACTGTGCTGTCGTAGGAAGAAACAGGCGTTTCTCCCGTAGCGAAACCGGACAGACGCTGGCCGCTGTCCATGTTGGGGTTTGAGGGCCTGCCGTTGCCGGAACGCTTGGCGTCCTCATAGAACGCCTTGATGGTAGGGTTATAGGTCAGCTTGACGGCGTCCAGGCTGTTGTACAGATCCTTGTGCCCGGAAGCGGTGTTGCCCGCCGAGCCGGAGCCGCCGTAAACCAAGTTCACGGAATTTTTGCCGAACACCGTCACCTTGTCGGAGGCAGCTAGGGGCAGCGCGTCGCCTTCATTTTTCAGCAGCGTTATGCCCTCCTCCTCCACCTCTACCACGAAGGCTTGGGCGGCCTCCAACACGTCCTTTTTGGTTTTGAATTCTCGGCTGTACCATTCGCTGCGGTGATCCTCGGTGATGTTGGCTGTTTCGCCGCCGAACAGCAGGCTCAAGGAATTTTGCGCAATGGGCATGGTATGCAGCACCACGTTGGCCGCAATGGCGATCACCAGCAGCAGGCAGGTGACAATCATCCAGGCGCGGGTGCCTTTGTTTTTCCAAAGAAACTTCATAGCGTTCTTTTCCTTTCCCGGTCGTGGGTTCCATGGAAAAGCGGCAGGCAGACGCGCCGCCGGAGGGGCATACGGTCAGCCTGCCGCTTGATCCATTTGCTTTATTCGATGTTTTCTTCGTATTCGGTCATTTCAAGGCCTGCGGCGGTGCTGAGGATGATGCAGTCAAACAGGGGGCCGCCGGTAGCGCCGTTACAGTATTCGTTGGGGCCCACCTGGAAGGTGATGTTGTTTTCGCCTTCCTTGAGGGAAATATCGCCCAGAACGAAGTTGGTAAACGTGCGGCCTACCGCCTTCACTTCGGCGGGCAGTTCAAATTCCTCATATTCAAACAGTTCGTCGTTTACCTTCACGATCAGGATATCCGGGTTCAGCTTCATGGCGCTCAGCTCGTTGCCAAGGCGCACCCGCAGCGTGGCGGTGCAGTCGGCGTCAGCGGTGATCACGAAGGTGAGGATGGTTTTATCGGAATGGGTGGAGCCCACGAAAAACTCATTGTGGGCGTCGGCGTTTTCGATGATCATGTTCAGGCCCGCGGCCGCGCCAGAGATGCCGCCGCCCACCACGTTATCCATATAGGTATATTCGGCTTCAAAGAAATAATTGGTCGCTTCCTCGGCCAGGGCCGCGGTGGCGGACAAAAGCATGCAAAGCGCCAAAGCAAATGACAGAAGCTTTTTCATTTTGTTATCCTCCTCGCAATATCAGGACGGCGGGAGCGGCACATTTAACCGCTCCCGCAGGGAAAACAGGAGTGAGAATTATTCAATGGTGATGGTGTAATCCACGCTGGCTTCGCCGTAGCCCTCGGCGGCAGCCGTGATGGTGACGGTATATTCGCCGGCAGCGGCGGGGGTGCCGGAGATCGCGCCGGTTTCAGCGTTGAATTCCAGGCCCTCGGGCAGGCCGCTCACCGCATAAGTCAGCTCCGCGAAGGGGCCGTAGGTGTTCAGGGAAGCGGTGTTTAGGGCGGGGGTCTCATAGGCTTCTCCCGCCTTACCGGCGGGGATCTTTACCTTCACCGTATCGCCCAGCTCGTCCTGATAGGTGGGATAATCATACACCACCTTCGCGCCCAGAGGCAGCTGCATGGCGTTGGAATTGGCCACCATATACAGGATATGCTTGGTGGCGTTCCGCATGGCGGAAACCTGGGTGGCGTCGTAGTCCGTGAAGCCCTGGCTGGTGCCGATAGCGCCGGTCATGCCGGTATTGAGCAGATAGTCCACGCCGGCGCGGATCATCTGATCGGCGGGCAGGAAGCCGTAAATCACGATATCGGTGACCACAGCGCCCTTGAAGCCCCATTCATTGCGCAGGATCTCGGTGTTCACGGCATAGCTGCCGCCGCACCAGGTGGAGCCCACGCGGGTGAAGGACGCCATGGCATAGCTGGCCTGTCCCTCTTCCACGGCGATCTGATAGCCCTTCAGGTAGATTTCGCGGGCAGCCTGCTCGTCAAACCATGCGGACAGACCAGAGGAAAGTTCCGCGCCGCCGCGGTAGCCGCTGATCAGGTAACGGCCTTCGGGGGTGAAGGAGATTCCCACGCCGCCGCCGTCATTGTGGAAAGCGAAGTGCTTGATGCTCACATAGCAGCCCTTGGTCTTGGCGCCCAAGGAGGCCTGGGCGGCGCAGGTGCCGGAGAGGAAGGGGTCTTCGGAATAATACTCGGTATAGCGGCTGTCATATACGCTGCGGTGAATGTTCATGCCGGGAGCGTACCAACCGGTGTAGTTGTAGGCCATGCCGCTGGCCTGGGTAGCGTTGCCCCACAGGCCCTGATCGCCGATCATGACGCCCATCTGATAGAGCAGCTCCTTGCTCCAGGTGGAGGCGATCATGGGCTCGGCGGCGAACTTGTTGAATTCATGGGAGGTATCACGGCCCGTGCCGGTCCAGCCCTTGGGGCCGTCGGTATCCAGAGAATAAGGCTTGCCGATGTAATCGATGTTGATGGATTTGAAGCCGCCGTTGTTGATCAGATCGGCCATTTCCTGGATGGTGAGCTCATTGAGCAGTTCATCCCACAGGGGATCGTCGTAATCCTTGCCGACCAGGTCAGCCAGTACCACGGCGGCCTTTTCTGGACGGGTTTCCGCATCGGCCTGGATGGGCATTTCAGAAACGTACCAGGGGTCGGTTTCCTTGTCGCCGTAGGTCCAGTTCCAGGCGGCGTATTCTTCCTCCGTCAGCTCAATGGTTTCGGGAGCGGCGGTGGGGAAGGTGCCGGCAAAATCGGCGCGGGACAGGCGGCTGTCGGTCATGGCCAGATAGCCTTCCGTCACATCGTCCAGCCGGTTGGTCACTTCATAGCCGGTCACGGAGGTGTTCAGCAGCGCCTTTTCGGCCACGGTGTAGGTGAAATCAGCCGCGTAGTCATGGGCGCTGCGGGCGATCTTGATGTTGTACGCGCCGTCGTCCAGCACGTAGGTCTTGTCCGTCACATAGTCATAAGAGGCCATGTCGGACACCTTCAGGGTCAGGGTCACCGTCTCGCTTTCGCCGGGGGCCAGCTCCTTGGTCTTGGCATAATCGCCCAGCACCACGTAAGCCTTTTCGATCTTGGTTTCGTTGGTGGTTTCCTCGCCGTAGGGGGCGGTGTAGTAAAGCTCCACCACGTCCTTGCCCGCTTTGTCGCCGGTGTTGGTGACCGTTACGTTAAAGGACAGCACGTCGTCCTTGGTGACGGCGGAATCAGCGGCGGTGGCAGGCTCCACGGCCCAATCGAAGGTGGTGTAGGACAGCCCGTGGCCGAAGGTGTAAACCACGTTTTCGTCGTACCAGCCTTCATTGCCGGCCTTGGCTTCTTCGTAGCCCCGGGTTTCATAATACCGGTAGCCCACGTAGATGCCTTCTTCATATTCCACAAAATAGGAATTAGTGGTTTCGCCGTTCACCACGTACCGGCCATAGCCGTTGTTGGGGTCGCCGGTGTGGTTGAAATTGACGTAGGAGGGATCGTTCAGGAAGGAGGCAGCCCAGGTATCGCTGGTGCGGCCGGAGGGATTGACCTGGCCCTTGAGGATGAGACCCAGGGCGTCGAAACCGTTATCGCCGGGCTCGCCCACCTGCAGGATGGCCTGCACCTTTTCATTGGCCTTGAGTGGCGCGATTTCCCGGGGCTTGGAGGAGTTGATCAGCACGATGACCCGATCGAATTTTTCCGTTACATAGTCGATCAGCGCGTACTGGGAATCGGCGTATCCCATGGAGGCGGATACGGAGCCGGTCATGGTGGTCACGGTGCTCGCGTCGGCGGAGAGAACCACCAGCGCCGCGTCGTTAAATCCGCTGAGGGATTCTTCCCAGGACCAGCGGGTGGCGTCCAGCACGATATCGGCGTCGCTGTCGTTGCCCACCTTGCCGGAGGAAAGCATGCCGTCATACACCATTTTGAGCGCGGGGTTCACTTCAAATCCGGCGTCGGCCAGGGAGGAATAGATGTCGCTCTGCAGCTTGACCACGCCGCCGGAGGTATCGCCGCCAGCCGCGTCGCCGCCGCCCGCGGGGGCCACGGAGGCATAGCCGAACACGGAAATCTTCGCGCCGTCAGCCAGGGGCAGCGCGTTTCCTTCATTCTTCAGCAGCACCATGCCTTCGGAGGCGATCTGCAAATTCAGCTGCGCGCCGGCGTTGATGGCGTCCTGCTTGCTGGCATAATCGGATACATACTTTGCCTCCTCGGCGGAAGCCGGGACGGCAAACGCGGCGCAGACCAGCATCAGGCTGAGCGTCAGCGCCAAAATACGGGAGAGAGTTCTTTTCATGGGAATCCTCCTCTGCTTTATAATTTTTGCTGTTTTTTTACCAAATACAGCATATTTCAAGGATATTATAGAAGAATTCCCTCTTGCGTACAATGTGATTGTATTATAAAATAAAACCATATAACTTATTGTTTTCACACAAAAGGAGTCTGTTATGAGTTTAGAGCGGGAAAGAGAACAGCTGGTATCTTATTTAATGGCCGGAGTATCGCCCAAAAGCATGGTCAACTTATGCGCAAAGCTGATCGGTACGCCCATTGCCCTGTATACATACAGCGGAGCCCAGGGCCTGGTGACGTCTCAGGGTTTTCCCGGGGATAAAAAACCGAATATCCTGTTTCTTAACGTGAAGCTGCGGGAGGAAAGCGCAGAGTATGCTCCGGAAGAATTGATGGCCCTGCGCGCGAAGCTGGCTAACCGCCCTTTTATCCGCGAGGCAGGGAAAAAGCCTGAGGGGCGCTATTTGCTCTGTTCCTCCGTTTACGGTGACCAGACCGCTGCGCTGTGCTGTCTGCCTGAAATGGACATCCCGCTGGAAAACCTGAATGCTGAATTGATTTCCCTATGTGCTCAGTTTATCGCCCTCTCGGTCATACACAGCGGTATGCCCAGCTTTTTGCATGTGCGTCAGGCCATGCGGCTGTTATTGAACGCGCCGGACGCTTCCTATTCGGATATTATGCGCCGGGCCGCGCCATACGCCCCTCCAGGGAAAGGGCCCTATCGGCTTATGGTGCTTCAAAGCAAGCGGAACAGCGCCCACGCTTCCCAAAGCGTCCAATTTTTATGCGGCCAGCTGAGCGATTGGCTTTCCTCCGAATGGATCTATCGCACGGATGACTCCGCCGCCATTCTGTACGCCAGTCAATCCTTTCCCCAAAGAGAGCGGCCATCCCTGGAAAGTATTCTGGAGATCTCCGGCTGCTGTGCCTGTGTGTCGCCAGATTTTTCTGTGCTTACCCAGGCCCGAAGTTGGTACCAACGTATCTATCGGCTCCCGGCCTTTCTTCAGGCCTCCGCGGGCCAATGCGTTCTTTTTTCCGATTGGATGGACTTTGGCATATTTACGGAAACCGCCCTTCCGGCAGATGATCTTCTTTCTTTTGTCATGCCGAAGCTGTTTTCCCTGCGACAATGGGACAAGGACCACGATACCGATTATTTTCATACGCTGTGCGAATATATCGCATGCGGCTGCAATCAAAAAAAGACGGCTTCCAGCCTGTCCGTTCATGTAAATACATTAAACTACCGTTTGCGCAAGATAGCCGAACAATCTGATATTCATACGGATGAACCAGGCGCTCTGTACAGGCTGCCCTTGTCCATTCGTTTGATGCAATACCTGGATGCTGCTTTACGATGACCACCATAAATGTCTGCCATCGGATATTGAAGGTAGACGAATTGGCCTTTCTCGGCTCCGAACGCATCGCAGAACAACTCAATAAAGCGGTCTTCTGCGCCGCTATTTCCGCCTGCAGTTCTGACTACAGTTGGCATAATGACACCTCACAGCTCTTTTACTTCCAGGAGCCTGATACCTTTCTCCAAGCCGCCGCGCTCATCACGTTTGTGAACGCGGGTGGATTCGCCTTTGTCCCAGGAGATCCCTTTGTGGTAAGCAATACCGTGAAGAACTTCCAGGACATCAGCCATTTCCTCAACGCTGTTGCTTTCCAGGTATTCCTGCACTTCTTCCTGTAATTTTCTGTCTAGGGCAGCGGCCACTGCCTCTGGAGGCAAAATATCAGTTACCAGCTGCTTCCCAGCTTGGCGGATAACTTCAGGAATCTTGTCCCTGACGAGTTTATCATAATGGATGGAGCTCATTGAAGATACCCTCCATAAGTAAATGCTCACATGATACAAGCATAGTACTAGGCTTTATACTAAAGATGAGGTTTTCCAGGCCGTGGAGGAAGTACTTAACGCCCTGGACTATTCAAAGGCTCCCGCTTTGGAGCCTGAGTACCTTGACAACGATATACCGCAGAATTCTTCGCCTGAAAACACGAAACTGACATTGACAGTCCCAGAGGCGGCAAGGTTAATCGGAATCTGCAGCCCCAAGATGTACGAGCTTGTCCACGCAGGAAAGTTAAAAAGCGTTAAGGTCGGTAAAAAGATTCTGATCTCCAAGAAATCTCTGGAGGACTGGATTATGAAAGGAGATTCCTATGAGAAAGCGTGCTAATGGCGAAGGATCAATCAGAAAAAGAAACAATGGCACCTGGGAAGCCCGAATCACTGTTGGGGTGAATCCGGAAACCGGGAAGCTGATCAGCAAAAGCATATACGGCAGAACCCAGAAAGAACTCAGGGAAAAGATAAAAGCACTTGAAGAAAAGAAGGAGGAGCAGACGGATAACCCGTCTGCTCCTCTTCATCCTAACCCGCCAGTCGTATCTGATATGAAAGCCGTATCACAGGAAAAAGAAATGACAGTAGGGGGAATGGTTGGATACTTGGTTAAGCGATTATTTAGCGGATGTAAAACAAGGAACGAGTATCCACTATGAGTCAGTAGTGAGGCTTCATCTGAAACCTGCACTTGGAAAAATACCGCTTAATCAGCTTCGCACACCCATGGTGCAAAAGTTTTATAACAGGCTTAGAGCGGAACAACGCAGCCCCAAATATATCAAGAACATCCATGTCGTCCTGCATCGGGCGTTGGATATGGCCGTTCGGGTAGAGTATCTCGAACGCAACCCGACCAGCGCCTGCATTCTGCCGAAAGTGGTGGAAAAGCAGGTGACGCCGTTGGATGCCCCGGAGCAGAAACGCCTCTTCGATGCGCTGAAAGGCAATTCCTTTGAGGCCTTGTTCCTAACGGCGGTTTTCACAGGGATGCGGGTCGGAGAGATCATCGGGCTCACTTGGGACTGTGTTGACTTTGAGCACGGCGTGATCCACATCGAAAAGCAGTTGGTGCAGACGCGGGTCAAAGGTCAGGATTATGTATTCGGAACTTTGAAGAACGGTAAAACCCGTGTAATCGCTCCGGCTCCCTTCGTGATGGAAGTGCTGAAGAAGCACAAAGCGGATCAGGAGGCACAGAAGCGTAAGATGGGCAATCTGTGGGATGAGGGCAAATTTCCCGGCCTGGTGTTCAATCACCCGGATGGCAGCCACTATTCTCAGCCGACGATCTGGAAAGAATTTCAGGACATCCTGGCGGCAGCAGGCCTGGAACATCACCTGGTGCACGATTTAAGGCATACATTCGCCGTAAATAGCATCCGGGCAGGGGACGACATCAAGACCCTCCAGGAACACATGGGCCATTATTCCGCAGCCTTCACCTTGGATCGGTACGGTCATGTTACGGAGACGATGCGTCGCGAATCGGCAAACAGGATGCAAGCCCTCATCGAAAAAATGACATGATTGGGTACGGTTTGGGAATTTTTACGCATAAAAAAATCGGAAACCCTTGATTTACAAGGGTTTCCGTGGTGCGGGAAACAGGACT
>JAUNMW010000110.1 GCA_030537395.1 Clostridia bacterium
CGATGATTCCTCCTTTTTCACTCTGATTTCTTCTGATTATACCAGATTCAGAAAAATTCGTCCAGCAGAATGTAGTAGCGCATTTACTCCCAGTCCGGACGAAGGTCCAGAAAATCGAACAGCCTTTCGGGATGAACATCCCGCTGGGCGCGGCCGTAGGTGCCGTCGGTATTATGCTTCAGGCTGCGGAAGCACAGGGAAATATCCCGCCATTTGTCGGCGACGCCCGCGTCGCCCAGGTCAATGAAGCCGCTGACCCGGTTCCCGTCAAAAAAGATGTTGGGCAGGCAGCAGTCGCCGTGGGAAAAGGCGGGCTCCAGAGGCGGCTTATTATTTTCCAGCCAGGCAAGCAGAGCCTCCGGGTTTTTGAAGCCGCCGGGGCCGAAGGTTTCCGGTTCGCACCGGGAAAAATCCACCCTGCCGTTTTCCAGGCTGAACCGGGCATGGGCCAGCTCGCCGTCCAGGGTACGGCTTATGGGACAGCCGGAAATATCCACCGCCCACAGCATCCGAAGAGCCTCCGCCAGCAGGGGCAAAAGCAAATCTGGCCGATCCAGATAGGCTTTATCGCAGGCCATCTTTCCCGGCAAGCGGGTCATGAGCAGGTATTCCTTCTCCCCGTCTTTTTCAAAGCGGACAATACGCGGCACGGGCAGCTTTCCCTCCAGCCACCGCATCACCTGAACCATGCCGTCCGTCAGCACGCTGTGCGATCCGATTTTCAGCGCCAGTTCAGGAAACATCAGCACCTTTGAGCCGGACATGCCCGTTTCGTTGACGGTATAAGGCAGGCCCGCGACCAGCCGCCGGATACTTTCAGGCAGATAAAGCGTATCCATTTATTTTTCTCCCGTGGAGCCGATGCCGCCCCGATCCGGCGCGGATAAAAAATCCACCGTTTCCAGCCGTACATCCGGCATTTTCCGCATCAGGCGGAACTGGCAGATCCGGTCCCCCTTTTCGATGCGGGTATCCCGCATGGCCAGGGCGGAAAACCGCCAGATATCCCCGTCCCCGCAGTAGCTTTCGTCGATCACCCCCATGCCGTTGGCCAGGATCACGCCCCACTTTTTGAAGGTGGAGCTGCGGGGCAGCAAATGAGCTTCATAACCCGCGGGCAGCTTCATGGAAACGCCCAGGGAAATCAGCCGGTATTCCCCGGCCTTCAAATCCACCGTTTCCGCCGCCCGCAGCTTTTCCAAAGGGGGGATGTCGGCGTGATAGCGGACAAAGACGGTCAGGGGAGCTTGATTCCGCATTGCAATCAGCCTTTCGTAAGCGTTTTTTACCGCCTGAACATTTTCTTCCAAGGGATTTTCCGCGTTCAGCCGCAGGATGGGACAGGAGAGGGAAGAAAGGCTTTCTTCCACCATGTCCTCCGTGCGCTCCGCCGCCAAGGCGCGAAAGCGCCGCTGCTGTTCGTACATATCCCCGCCGGGCAGTACCCGGGCGCCAAATTTTTCGTTTTCCCGGTTTTCAATGCGCCGGACGCGGGTTTCTCCGGACGCGGAAAGCACGACCGCCAGCGCGTATTGCTCGTTGATTTCCCTTCCCCAATCCGCGCGGACAGAAGCCAGCACAAACCGGGGACAGCGCCGCGCGTCAGATGACATCATGTCCCGTACCTGCTCTTAGGGAATATCAGAATCCCGGAAATAATAATCCTCCACATCCATGCGCAGATAACCCAATTCCCGGGCCAGGATCCGGGCCAGCGCGGACTTCCCGCAGCCGTTCAGGCCGCAGATGACGATGCCGTATTTTCCGTCCATATAAGCGGTTCCCCCCGGAAAAAAACCCGTTACTCCTCCGAAATCTCGTCCAGCGTCATGGCGAAGCCGGGGACGCACTGGCTGATAAAGTCCTGCACTTCGGGCAGATCGATCTGGTCCAAGGACTTTTTGACGGATTTCCGGGCGGATTCAAATTCCTGGTTGCCGTACTGCTTTTCTTCCAGGCATTTGATGTAGGCGCAGATGCGATCCGCCGCCTTGACGATGCGCCAGGCTTCGGCGGTTTCGTCGTGGGCGATGAGGGGTGTATAGTAATCCCGCAGATCGGGGGGCAGCATGGACAGCAGCTTTTGGGCGGCGATATCCTCCAATTTGTTGTACTCCGTTTTGATGGCGGGGTTATGATGCTTAATGGGGGTGGGCAGATCGCCGGTAATTACCTCACAGGCATCGTGATACATGGCCAGGGCCATGATGTACTCGGGGTTGTATTCCCGGTTGTAGCGCACGTTGCCCATCACGGCGATGGCGTGGGCGATCATGGCGGTTTCCAGGGCGTGCTCCATATCGTTTTCCGGCATAGTGTTGCGCATCAGGCCCCAGCGCTGGATGAATTTCATGCGGTTGATGTAGGCAAAAAAATGATGTTCCATCTCTGTATTCTCCTTGACAGATTGATTGATCGTGCTATAATATGAACCGTGCATCCGCTGGGGGCGCCGGGAAACCGGCTGAGAGAGAACCCTTGGAACCTGTGTAGATCATCCTACCGTAGGGAAGCGGCGCGCGGGCGAAAAGCTTGCGTATTGTTCGTTTCCCACATGCGGCAGCGTGTGGGTTTTCATTTGCGGGGCGAAAGATAAAGGAGGCTGATTTTGTATGTCTGAATGGTTCAATGATCTTTTTTCCAAATTTGGCAAGCTGAACGACACAACTTGGGTGACCCTGGGCGCGCTGGCGGCGCTGGGATTGATTTTGCTGGCGGAGAGCCGTTCCTTCAAAAAGTGGAATGCGAAAACGATCGCCTTCGGTGCGCTGTCCATCGCCCTGTCCTTCGTGCTTTCCTGCATCCGGCTGTACCGCATGCCCACCGGCGGCAGCGTGACCCCCGGCAGCATGCTGCCCCTAATGCTGTTTGCCGTCAGTTTCGGCATGGGCCCCGGCTTGCTGGCGGGTCTGGCTTACGGCGCGCTGCAGTACCTGCAGGGCGGCTGGTGGCTGAATGCGTGGCAGTTCCTGCTGGACTATTTGCTGGCCTTCGCGGCGCTGGGCCTGGCCGGTATCGCCCACAACAAAAATGATAAATGGCTGTACTTGTCCATTCCCATCGCGGCGCTGGGCCGGGCCGTGTGCGCCATTCTGGCGGGGCTTATGTGGGTGGCGGATACGCCGGTATCCGAATTGGTGATCGGCTCCACCCAGTTCAATTCTCCGCTGCTGTATTCCATCGTGTATAACGGCGCTTACCTGATCCCAGACACCATTATCTGCCTGATCTTGGCGTTCCTGATCGCCAAGCCGCTGGTGAAGATTATGAAAGCGCAGTGAGAAGAATTCACTTACAAGGCCTTCCCCAAACAATGGGGAAGGTTTATTTTGATCAAGAATACTTTCGCAAAAAGCTTGAAGCTCCGGAACACCTGCGATTGCAGCATTCCACACGATTTCTCAATCAATCTTTCCGTATTCATGAGCCACAAAGTTTTGCATTCCGCGAATTATGTGCCAGGGAATATCCGCATGGTATTCCTGCAATTCATTGAAGAGTTTGCCGATCCATTCCCTGATTTGCATAATACACATGCAAACAGCGTTTGGATAGGTTGTACTTTGAATGAAACGTTCTTTTGAACATCCAAAATCCGCATGCGCCGTCTCAACTTAGCTGCAATATCGGAGAATATGAGCGATAATACCCAAATCACGGCTGTTTGGCATATAGCAATATCTCCTCCGGTTGGATGGCTTTGATTTCATCCAGGGAGTGCACCTTTTTGCTCAACTTTTCTCCTTTTTAATCATATCACATAAAATGATTCAGTGGCAAGAGTTACCCTCTCTCCGCCGCGATTTCCGGGCTTTCCTCCAGCACCTTGTACATTTCGGAGGCGTTTTCTTTGCGCACCACCTCGCGCACGTCGGTGATCTGATACCGGCCTACTCGGTTGCCAAAGCGAATTTCCATGATGTCGCCTTCCTTTACCTCGGCCCCGGCTTTGCTTACTTTGCCGTTAATGGTCACCCGGCCCCCGTCGCAGGCTTCTTTGGCCACGGTGCGGCGCTTGATGATGCGGGAAACCTTTAAATATTTATCCAGTCGCAATTTGATTTCTCCTTTATTAAGCGGCAGTTGGAATGGATGGTATAAAACGCTGTATGCTGTTGCGTTTTAGAGTACAGAGTTCAGAGTGCAGATTGTATAGTCTGAAAAACCAGCCCTGTTTATTGGATTCACAATATAATCCGTACTCTGCACTCTGTACTCTGTTCTCTCCTTCGTTCCTCATGCGTTTTTGTCGTCCATCTGCAAAGAGTCTACAAACAATGAAAGCCGTGCCCGATGCAGGCACGGCTTTTCTTTCAGATCAAATTAGTTCAGGCTGTCCTTGAGGGCCTTGCCGACCTTGAAGGAAGCGGTCTTGCTGGATTCGATCTGGATTTCTTCGCCGGTGCGGGGATTGCGGGCGGTGCGAGCGTGACGGACTTTGCTTTCAAAGGTGCCAAAGCCAACCAGCTGAACCTTATCGCCGGCTTTCAGAGTTTCAGTAACAACTTCAACAAAAGCGGTCAGGGCCTTTTCGGCATCCTTCTTGGACAGTTCGGCCTTCTGAGCCAGGGCGACAACCAGTTCGGACTTGTTCATTGTATTAACCTCCAATACATTCTGTGCTTCCATTCACGGCGTGTATTGCCGGGAATTTATTTGCTACCTCTCCAGTATACATCCATTTCTGATAATGTCAAGTCCTGAAAGCGTTTTCCATCCCGAAAAATGGAAATTTCCATAGCAGAAAAGCGGGATATGAACTTTTCCACGGCTTTTTGAAGGATGCATTCGGCCTCGAACCCGGATAACCGGGCAAGGTTCACGCAGGAAAAAAGCAGATCCCCCAGCTCTTCCTCCAGGTTCCCGCCCCTGCCTTCCAGAGCGGAAAGCACCTCGTCGGCTTCCTCACGCACCTTTTGAAGGGCCTCCCTGGGACTAGGCCAGTCAAAGCCCACGTCACCCGCTTTTTTCTGCACCTTGGCGGCGCGCATCAGCGGCGGCAGCCCGGGGGAAACGCCCCGCAAAACGTCGGACTGGGTTTTGAAGCCCCGTTCCTCTTTCTTGATCTTCTCCCAGTTCTTCAGCACATCGTCAGCGGTTTCGCAGTGATCGGCGCCGAAAATGTGACGGTGCCGGTCGATCATTTTGCGGCAGATATGGGTGGTGATGTCGGACAACTCGAAGGTGCCCAGCTGGTGGCCGATATTGGCCTGGAAAACCACCTGAAGCAGCACGTCGCCCAGCTCGTCCGCTACGTGGTCCCAGTCCCCCTCGTCCACGGCGGCGGCGGTTTCGTAGGCTTCCTCAATCAGGTATTTGCGCAGGGATTCGTGATCCTGCTCCTTATCCCAAGGGCAGCCGTTTTCACCCCGCAGGATCGCCATCACCCGCACCAGATCGTAAAAATCAAAGCGTTTCCGGGCGGTCAGCTCCGTGGGGGGCAGCAGGGCGGCGCAGGTGTGGTCGTATTTCTTCTGCCGATCCAGATCGGAAAGCGGAATTTCGATCATTTGCCGCAGGGGCTTGTCGCTGGGTGGGAAAAACAGCACCTTCTGATCGGGATCGTACCAATCCAGAAGCTGCAGCTTGCATTCGCCCAGAAGCATTTTGGAATCGCATTCCAGGATCAGCAGGGGGTTCTGGGTGGCGGTGATGGTCAGGCTGCTGGCGGTTTGAATCTCTATTTTTTCCTGGGCGGGAGCCGCGGCCAGGAAAGGCGCGGATAAGGGGACACCTGGCAGCACGCGCACGTCCGACGCCTTTTTCCGCAGGGCGGTTACCGTTTCATCAGCAGAGGCGTCGAACACGGCATAGCAGATTTCCTGCTCCTGCGCGGCTTTCACCAGATAGTCCGCCGCCCGGGCGGTCAGTTCCTCAAAATCCTCGCATTCCTCATGCAGAAAATCCAGCGTTTCAAAGTGTACCCCGATTTCGGACAGATAATCCGCCGCGTCGCAGCGCACGCGGGTGCGCAGGATCACTTTTTCAGCGGCTTTCAAGGCATTTATGGTTCCCAACGTGAGGTAATCCCGACTTCCGGGCCCTAAAGATACGATCGTAATGGGGTTCATGGCAATCACCTGATTCGATAAAGATATTGAGCACCTTAAGCGAAGGCGAGGAGTTGAGAGTTGAGATATATTTTGTTGATACATTATTCTCGTTGGATTCATACTGGGAAAATGAGAGCGACTATATAAATCTCAACTCTTAACTCTCAACTCTGTTGTTGACTTAAAGTGCCCAGTTAGTTATTTGATGTATTTCCTAACCTTTGCGGGTAGGTCTTCTTTGGAAATGGCCCCGGATTTCAGCGCCGCGACAGCGTAAACGATCACGCCCACGCCCACGCACAGCAGGATGCCCGCCGTGAGCACAAAGCCGTTCAGATGCCCCGGATCGCCAAAGGCAAAGCGCCAGATGGCCCAAACCACGCCGCCCATGAGCGCCGCGCAGGCGAAGGGCTTGACGATCACCTCCAGGACGTTCAGGCGGTAGCCGGTATACTTGGTCACGAAATACAGATTGGGGATCATGCTGGCCGTGTAACAGAGCAACGACGCCCAGGGGGCCCCATGGATATCGATGCCGGGAATGCGCACCAGAGTGTAATTCAGCGCGATTTTCAGCACCACCCCGATGATCAGCGTATACATGGGGATGCGCTGCTTGCCTGCGCCCTGCAGAATGCCGCTGGTGGCCTGCACCATGGTAAAGAGCACGATGGTGAGGCTGGAAATCTGCAAAAGCTCCGCCGCCACGTCCAGTTGGGCCGCGGTGTAGCTGCCCCGGTAGCACAGGTACAGGATGGGCTGGGCCAGCAGGCTCATGCCGATGGAGCAGGGGAACCCGATCACCGCCGCCATGCGCAGACCGATGCCCGTTTCTTTGACCACGTATTCCTGTTCTCCCCGTGCCAGCCCCGCCGCGATGTCCGGCACCAAATTAGTGCTCATGGCCATAGCCAGGGCGGTGGGCACGTTGATCAGGGTGAGCACCGGGCCGGCATACGCGCCGTAGCGGATCAGGGCGTCCGCCGGTTCCATGCCCGCGGCCTCCATGAGCTGGGTGAGCATGATGCTGTCGATGAACCCCGCCAGGGGCACGATGCAGGCCCCTAAGGTGATGGGCACAGCCACCAGGATCAGCCGCTGGATGATGAACCGATCGGACAGGGTCTCCCCGTCGGGCCGCTGGGGGATCAGGTTCAGCGCCTTATCCGCCTGCCTGTGCCGCAGCAGCATATACAGCAGGGCCGCGCCCTCCGCGATGGTGCCGCCCAGCAGCGCCCCCGCCGCGCCCAGGGCCATGCCGCCCCGCCGCGTGCCCCAGTAAGCGAAGGGCAGGGCGATGACCACGCGCCCCATCTGCTCGATCAATTGGGAAACGGCGGTGGGCAGCATGTTTCGCTGGCCCTGCAAAAAGCCGCGAAACGCGCTCATGACGCATACGAAGAACAGGCTGGGCGCGATGGCCATATAGCCCGCTTTCGTCTGCTCCGTGCCCTGCCAGGCCGCCAATTGGCCGGAAAACGCCAGCATCAGCACCGTGGTCAGCAGCCCCAGGATGAACAGCATCCGCATGGCCAGCTGGAAAATGCGCCGGGCGTTCTTGGGGTCCTCCCGGGTCACGTAATGGGCCACCATGCGGGAAATGGCCACCGGCAATCCGGCGGAAGAAACGGTCAAAAGCAGGTTGTAGGCCGGAAATACCTTGTGGTATACGCCCATGCCCTCCGGCCCGATCAGGTGCGCCAGAGGGATGCGGTACAGCACCCCCACCACCTTGCAGATGATCCCGGCTGCGCCAAGGATGGACACACCGCCTACCAGGGATTTTTGTTTCTGGGTCATAAAGGCTCCTTTATGATGATTCTTTTGCAGGGGGAACCATTCTTTGGTGCCAAAGAATGGTTCCCCTGCACCCCCCCAAGAAAGCGATAGGAGGGAAAGCATTCTATTTATTCAACAGGAACGCTGCATTCATACAAATGTTCTGGCGCAATATCCACATCATCGCTCCAAACGACTGTGCCAAATGCGGCTTTGGCCTGCATGAAAAAAGGAAGGTCATTGAGTTCCCGGCAAATGGGTTTTTCAGCAGTGGCCGAGCGTCATATAGACGCTTTTCTCCGTTTTCAAAAGTTAGCAGCATGGTATAATCCGGACGAGGTTGAACAGACGCGACACACCAGATGGGATGATTCACAGCCTTTCCTCAATCATGATGATTTTCTATTAGCCAAAATCCGCCCTCCCCAAATGGAGAGGGCAGGAATGATTTAAATTTCATCGTTGGTATCGGGAGCAGTTTCGGCTTCGGATTCGGAGGGCAGCGCTTCGGGATCCAGTTCCGCTTCATCCGCGGGAGCAGTTTCTTCCTCCACGATTTCTTCTTCCTTTTCTGCTCTCGCCACGCCTACGATGCGGCTGCCTTCGGCCACGCGCATGAGGCGCACGCCCTGAGTGGCGCGGCCGCACAGGCGGATATCCTCTACGGGGGTGCGGATGATGGTGCCGTCGTCGGTGATGAGCAGGATGTCTTCCTCGTCGTGCACCATCAGCTGGGCCACCAGATCGCCGGTCTTTTCGGTCAGGTTCATGGCGATGATGCCCTTGCCGTTGCGGCCCTGCTCCCGATACTGCTCGGGATCGGTGCGCTTGCCGTAGCCGTTTTCGGTGATGGAGAGCACATTGGCCCCTTCCTCGATCACGCACAGGTCGGTGACCGCGTCGCCCTGGGCCAGCTGAATGCTGCGGACGCCGTGGCTGGCGCGGCCCATGGCGCGCACATGGCGCTCCGCAAAGCGGATGGCCTTGCCTTTCCGGGTGCCTAACAGCAATTCTTCCCCGTCATGGCACATTTCAACCCCGATCAGCTCGTCGCCCTCATTCAGTACGATGGCGATCAGGCCGGCCTTGCGCAGGTTCTGGAATTCGGAAAGGGCGGTCTTCTTGATCAGGCCGTCGCGGGTGGCCATGATCAGGTACCGGCCTTCCGCCATTTCGGGCATGGGGATCATGTTGGTCACCTTTTCGCCCCCCGCCAATTGCAGCAGGTTCACGATGGCGGTGCCCCTTGCGGTGCGGCCCGCTTCGGGGATCTGGTAGCAGGTGAGGGTATACACCCGGCCCCGGTTGGTAAAGAACAAAATGGGCTCATGGGAATTGACAATGCGGATGTTTTCCGCGTAGTCGTCTTCCCTGGTGGTCATGGCGGAAACGCCCTTGCCGCCCCGGCCCTGGGCCCGGTAAGTGGATTTGGAGAGGCGCTTCACATATCCAAAGTGGGTGAGCGTGACCACCATATCGTCCACAGCAATCAGATCGGCAATGTCAATTTCGCCCTCCAGGGCGGAAATTTCCGTGCGCCGGGGATCGGCGAATTTGTTTTTGATTTCGGTCAGCTCATCTTTGATGACCCCCAGCAGCTTCTGCTTGACGGCCAGCAGGGATTGCAGGTAGGCGATGGTTTTTTCCAGCTCCTGATATTCCTCCAGCAGCTTGTCCCGCTCCAAACCGGTCAGACGGGCCAGGCGCATGTCCAGGATGGCCTGGGCCTGCTTGTCGGAGAAATCGAAGGTGTCCATCAACTGCTGCTTGGCGGTGGGGGTATCGGGGCTCTGGCGGATGATGCGCACGATCTCGTCGATGTGGTCCAGAGCTTTGAGCAGGCCCTCCAAAATGTGGGCCCGGGCCAGGGACTTGTCCAGATCGTACTTGGTGCGCCGGGTGACCACGTCCTCCTGGTGCAGGATGTAATAATACAGCGTATCCCGCAGGGACAGGACTTTCGGTTCGCCGTTGACCAGGGCTAGCATGATCACGCCGAAGGTTTCCTGCATCTGGGTGTGCTTGTACAGGTAATTCAGCACCACCTGGGCCTGAACGTCGCGCTTGAGTTCGATCACGATGCGCATGCCGTTGCGGTCGCTTTCATCGCGGATATCGCTGATACCGTCCAGGCGCTTTTCATGCACCAGCTCGGCGATCTTTTCCACCAAACGGGCCTTGTTCACAGCATAAGGAATTTCGGTGACGATGATCCGGTCCCGCCCGGTGGACATGGATTCGATCTCCGTCTTGGCCCGGGTGATGATCCGGCCCCGGCCGGTGTGGTAGGCTTCCCGGATGCCGCTGCGGCCCAAAATGATGCCGCCGGTGGGGAAGTCCGGGCCCTTGATGTGCTCCATCAGATCGTCCAGGGTGGCGTCCGGGTTGTCGATCAGGCAGATGGCCCCGTCGATCACCTCGCCCAGGTTGTGGGGCGGGATGTTCGTCGCCATACCCACGGCGATGCCGCTGGTACCGTTCACCAGCAGATTCGGGAAGCGGCTGGGCAGCACTGTGGGCTGCATCAGGGTTTCATCGAAGTTGGGGTAGAAATCCACCGTGTCCTTGTCGATGTCCTGGAGCATGTAGGTGCACATTTTGCTCATGCGGGCTTCTGTGTAACGCATGGCGGCGGCCCCGTCCCCGTCCACGGAGCCAAAGTTACCCTGGCCCTCCACCAGCATGTAGCGCATGTTGAAATCCTGGGCCAGGCGCACCA
>JAUNMW010000111.1 GCA_030537395.1 Clostridia bacterium
CGGGCATGGACGTGGACATTCAGGGCAGCACCAGCCAGCAGAAGCTGTGCGCCAATGTGGCGGCCCAGATCATGGCTTTCGCCTGCGGCAAGAAGGATGAAAACCCCAACAAGAGCTTTGCGGGCGGCCGTCCCTCCTCCATCATTACCGGCGATCAGCTGACCCCCGAAGCTCTGGGCGCTCTGCTGGCTCACTTTGAAAACAAAGTCATGTTCCAGGGCTTCGTCTGGAACCTGAACAGCTTCGACCAGGAAGGCGTACAGCTGGGCAAGGTGCTGGCCAAGCGGGTGCTGGCCCATGACACCGACGGCGCGCTGCGTGCTTACAGCGATCTGCTGAATATCTGATTTTTCCCCTGCCGCCGTTTACCCCAGGGTAGATGGCGGCTTCTGTTTCCATGAAGCTGTTAAATATATCCATTTTTTGCATTCATTTTTCTTTTCGGATACAGCTGACAGAATGCGCTTCTGATTCGTATAAAGAAATGAAGAACAGTTTGAAACCGACAGAAAGCGGCGGCCCCTGAGGGTATTCATGAAGCCTTTCGTTTTGAATGGCTTCCGCGCTTCGTTTCGATCTTTCTGGACCATATTTGCACTGCGGAATGGAATGAGCCTTGAGGGAAGAGTATCCTGATCGTATTTCCCCACTGCCTTTCAGGGAATGAAAAAATTCGCGGATTTCATTCTCTTCCATGCTGGTTCCGGCTGCCGCGCCGGATAGGTGATGATCATGAAAAACCGTATCGCTGGAAAGCTCCTCGTTTTCCTTCTCATTCTTCTTCTATCCGCAAGCGCAGGTCTGGAGGCGTTCGCGGAAAGCTACACCGCCTCCACCATGCGTCTTTTGCATTACGAAGGCTCGGTAGAAATTGAGGACGCGTCCGGAAAGCCGCGGTTCGTGATGGAAAACGTTCGCTTCAGCAGCGGCGAAGCCATGCTGACGGGCGAAAACAGCACGGCTTCCGTGGGATTGGACGATAACAAGATCCTGACCATGGATCAGGACAGCCGGGTGGAGTTCTTCAAACAGAACAACGCCATGAAGCTGACCCTCACCAAAGGCGCGATTCTGCTGGACGTGCAGAAAAAACTGGATGAAAACGAAACGCTGGACATCCAGACCTCCACCATGTCCGTGGGCATCCGGGGCACCATCGTGTATTTATCGGAACAGGCGGATGAAAAGGCCCCGGATAACATCGTCACCACCCTGGGCGTGCTGGAGGGCACCGCGCAGGTGACCTACCAGGATGCAAGCAATACGACCCAATCCCTGCCCGTTCCCGCCGGGTTTGAAATCAGCATAGCCAAAGCCGCCGACGCAGGCGCAAATGGCGATGCAAGTCTGATCGACCCGCCGGCAGCGACAAGATTGAAAGATGACATCGTGCCGGAATTTGTGCAAAAAATGCTGAATGCAGACCCGCTGTTTCAGGACCGCGTAGCGCCTGCTTTGAGCGAAAGCTATCCGGCGGATGGCAACTGGGTTTGGACCGGAACCATCTCGCTGGTAGCGCAGAGCGCCAGCAAGCTGTACGACGGGCTTCCGCTTTCCCGTTCATCCGACGTGCTGGTATACGGCCTGCCGGAATTCTTCTCTATCCGCGTATCCGCCTCCGGCAGCCAAACCAATGTGGGCAGCAGCGCCAACGTGATCAGCGGTTTTGCCATTCTTAACGCCATGGGCGAAGATGTAACCAGTCACTTTCCCAGTATTGAAACCATTCCGGGTCAGTTGGTTGTGTCCCCCGCGCCTTTGACCGTTTGGACCGGGAGCGCGCACAAAGTCTATGACGGCGAACCGCTGACCAATCCCGAAGCCAAGCTGATCACCGTTTCGGGCTACGAGGAAGATATGCCCGCCTGGCAAAACGCTTCCTTTGTTGCGCCAGGAGCCTCCGGCGGCCAGATTATGTACGCCCTGAACGGCAGCACCTGGGTGCACGGCACCAATCCGCTGACCGGCGAAACCCGGGAAATCGAATTGCGGGCAGGACAAAAAATGACCGTTCGGCTGAGCGATGATCAAACCAAAAGCAGCATTGAGCTGTTGATCGAAAACATCACGGAAGAAGAAATCCCGGAGGAAATCCTTCGTTTGTATGCCGAAAACCCCGAGCTTCTTTCCGCCGCCTGCGCTGAAACAGGATGGAACAGGGCGCTGATTGAGAACCGAATCGCCCAGCTTCCTCCCGCCGAACAAACCGCCGCGGAATGGAACGGCCTTCGTACAGAGCGAAGCACTGCCAACGGCCTGATCCGGAATTCCGCCGACGTACGCATCACCATCGATACGGATATCACCAGCTACAACGGCAGAGTGCTGGGCAGCCAGGAAGCACGGATTACCGAGGTTCATATCGACGAATCCATTGTTGTTACCGCAACCGGACAACAAACCGAAGTGGGCCAGAGTCCGAACACCTATACCATCGATTGGGGCAATGCCGATCCGGGTAATTATATCCTGTCCGAAGAATTGGGTACCCTGACGGTGTACGCCCCGGAAGCGAAAACATATAGCGATCCCGTCACCTTTACCGCAGCCTCTGCGAAAAAGGTATACGACGGAACTGCGCTGGAAGCGGACGGCTTTGAAGTGACGGGCCTTCCCGAAGGCTTTTACGCGCAAGCTGCGGTCCGGGGCAGCCAAACGGAGAGTGGAAGCAGCGAAAACATCATCGGAGAATATGCCATTCTGGATGAATCCGGTCAAAATGTTACGGCGCAGTTTACAAACATCACCGTGAAAAACGGCGTGCTGACAGTGGAACCGCTGCAGCTTGGTTTCAAGCTGACCGGTGACACGGTGGAATACGCCGGCGGCATCGTTTTCCCTGACATCCTGCTTGTGTATGAAAATGGCGCCCATGCCGGAGAAACCGTAACGGGCAGCAGCCTAATGGTGGGCGCGGCGCAAACGCTTTCCGCCCCTCCTCCCTCGCTCCAGCGCGTTTACCCCCTGTTCACCGGCGATATCGCTCTGCTGACGATCAGCGGTGCGGGTACGGACGCCGGAACCTATACGCTTACGGGAAGCTTCAGCTTCCCCGGCAGCGTTGCCTCCAATTTCGATCTGCCTGTTATCAAGGCTGAATATACGGTGAATCCCGTCGAATTGTTCATCACCACTTCCTCCGCGGCCAAGGTGTACGATGGAACGGCGCTCACCAGCAGCGAAGTATCCGTTACTGGGCTTCTGCCGGGCGACCATATCACCGTCACCGCCACGGGCTCCCTGTCTATAATAGGGAAAGCGCTGAATACTTACACCATCGATTGGGGTGAAACGAACCCTGATAACTATATTATCACCGAAACCCTGGGCACATTGGAGGTAACCTCCAGCCAGATGGCGATTCTGTTTACCGCGGCCTCCGATGAAAAAGCATACGACGGAACGGCTCTGGAAAACGCCGTTGTCACTGTCAGCGGCCTGCCCGCCGGGTTTACGTTCACCGCCACGGCCTCCGGCAGCCAGACTGACGCGGGCAGCAGCGAAAACTCCGTTTCCTCCTATGCCATTCTAAAGGATGGCATCGATGTAACAGCCAGCTTCACCGATATTAGCACGGTCAGCGGAACGCTGACGGTCACTCCCGCCGAGGCCACCGTCACCACCGGCTCTGCCGTAAAAGCCTATGACGGCACGGAGCTTACCAATCCGGAGGCCTCCATTGAAGGTCTGGCCTCGGGCGAAACTGCTTCCGTCACCGCCACCGGCGCGATCACGGAGATCGGTACCGCGATCAACACTTATTCCATTGATTGGGGCGAAACGAACCCGGCCAACTATACTGTTGAAGAGCACCTGGGGACCTTGGAAGTGACCATAAGCAGCGCGGAAATCAACATCACTGCCGCTTCCGCAGAAAAGGTTTACGACGGAACGCCGCTTGCGGATGATTCCTTTACCGTCACCGGTCTACCGGATGGTCTCACCTGCACGGCTGTCGTTCAAGGCAGCCAAACCGATGCGGGCGAAAGCAGCAACGTCATCGTTTCCTATCAAATCCTCAATGCGGAATACGCCGATGTAACGGATAGCTTTGCATCTGTCGCCTTAAACGACGGGCTTTTGAAGATTACCCCTGCCGCTGCGGTGCTTACCACTGCTTCCGCCTCGAAAGCTTACGACGGCACGCCCCTGACCCGGAACGAGGGAGCCGTCAATGGTCTTGTGAACGGTGAAACAGTTGTTCTCAGCTTTACCGGCACCATCACGGATATCGGCTCTGTGGACAATACCTGCACCATCGATTGGGGCGAAACGAATCCCGATAACTATGCTCTGACCGAAAACCTGGGCACGCTGGAGATAACAGTCAGCACCGCGAAAATCACCTTCACCGCAGCTTCCGCCGCCAAAGCTTACGATGGAACTGAGTTGACCGATTCCTTCGTAACCGCATCCGGTCTCCCCGATGGCTTCACCTTTGAAGCCGAAGTTACGGGCAGCCAGAAAAACGCGGGCGACAGCGAAAACGTAATCGTTTCCTATAAGATTTTCAACCAGGACAACGAGGACGTGACAGGCAACTTTACCAGCATTGCCACCGTAAACGGCAAGCTGACCGTTACCCCCGCCGCTGCCGTCATTTCCACCGGTTCTGCCAGCAAAGCCTATGACGGGACCGCATTATCCAGCGCAGAGGCTTCCATCACCGGCCTGGCCTCCGGCGAAACCGTTACCCTGACCGCCAGCGGCACCATCACAGAAATTGGCAAAGCTGATAACACCTATACCATTGATTGGGGCACTGTCAATAAGGATAATTACACCGTCACCGAAAACCTGGGCACCCTGGAGGTGACTCCGAACGACGGCAAGATCGTGATTACCTCCGGTTCCTCCAGCGCGGCTTATAGTCCCATGGGCCTTATAAACAGCGACTACACAGTGGAAGGCTTGCCCGATGGTTTTACCGCCGAGGTATCCGTCACAGGCGAGCTAAACACCGTTGGATCCGGCAGCAACACCATATCCGGCTATACGATCTATAAGGACGGCGAAGATAAGACGGCCAACTTCACCAATGTGGAACTGAAGGAAGGCACACTGACGCTCACCAAAGCGAAAATCAACGTCTGGTCCAAGAGTGAATCATTCTCTTATGACGGCAAGTCCCACAGTCCCTCCATCCAATGGCAGGGCGTTTACGGATCGGATAATCCAAAGGGGACGGATTTGTCCTTCTCGGACGTGGAATGGGTGAAGGATGCCGGCGAACACAAACCCGCCTTCACGCCCACGCTGACCCGTTCCGATTTGCTGGATAAATATGAAATCGGAGACGTCACTTTCGGCACCATCACCATCACGCCCGCGGAGCTTTCCATCAGCACGGGATCGGCCAGCAAGCCCTACGACGGATCGCCCCTGACCTGCGGCGACGTGACCGTGAACGGCCTCATGGGGCTGGATGAAATCACCGTAAACTGCAACGGCAGCATCACGGAAATGGGTACTGCAAAGAATACTTACGCCATTGATTGGGGCTCCGTGAACAGCTCCAATTACACCGTCACGGATACCCTGGGCACCCTGGAGGTGACCGAACCCCTGACCGTTACCCTCACCGCCGCCTCCGCCGAAAAGGCGTACGACGGCACGGCGCTGGAAAACAGCAGTGTTACCGCGGAAGGGCTCCCCGCCGGCTATACCGTTGAGGCCTCCGCCTCCGGCTCTCAAACGGATGCCGGTTCCTCAGCCAACACAGTCAACGATGGCTATATCATCCGGAATGCCGCCAATGAGGATGTGACCAGCACATTCACCGTCACAAAGGTGGACGGAACGCTAAAGGTGACGCCCCTGGATGTGACGGTTACGATCGGCAACAATGAGTTTACATACGATGTCGGCTACCATTTCGTAGATGTGAGCGCCAGCAGCACAGCCGACGTTTCGGGAGAGCTTTTGGGCGATACAGCCTACCGGCTCAAGCTTCCCGATGCCATGGTCGAGCTTACTTTCAGCAATCCATCCCGGGCCAAAGATGCGGGAAGCTGGCCGCTGAGCTTCTCCGCTATCACGTGGAACTACGGCAATCAAAGCAATTACAATATCATTACGGTCCCCGGCTCCCTCACCATGAACAAGCGTCCCGTTACGGTCAGGACCGGTTCCGCCGAAAAGGTTTATGACGGAACGCCCCTGGTCAATGCGGAAGCCACGGTGGAAAACGGCATTGAAGGCCTTACCGCCACTGCCAACGGCTCCATCACCGACGCGGGCAGCGTTCAGAACACCTATACTCTCAGTCTGGACGAATGGTATACTGCGAACCTGGAAATCACGGAAGTGCTGGGTACCCTGACCGTCAAGCCCATCGATGCGACTGTTACCATTGCCGACAGCGTGTTTACCTACGACAATGCGTACCACTCCGCAGAAGTAAGCGCCAGCAGCACAGCCGACGTTTCGGGAGAGCTTTTGGGCGATACAGGCTACCGCCTCAAGCTTCCCGATGCCATGGTCGAGCTTACTTTCAGCAATCCATCCCGGGCCAAAGATGCGGGAAGCTGGCCGCTGAGCTTCTCCGCTATCACGTGGAACTACGGCAATCAAAGCAATTACAATATCATTACGGTCCCCGGCTCCCTCACCATGAACAAGCGTCCCGTTACGGTCAGGACCGGTTCCGCCGAAAAGGTTTATGACGGAACGCCCCTGGTCAATGCGGAAGCCACGGTGGAAAACGGCATTACTGGCCTGACCGCCACCGCCACCGGTACCATCACCAACGCGGGCAGCGTTCAGAACACCTATACCCTCAACATGGATGAATGGTATACTGCGAACCTGGAAATCACGGAAGATCTGGGAACCCTGAGGGTCGATCCGACGCCCATCACGGTCACGGCGCGCTCCGAGAGCAAGGTATATGACGGCAGCCTGCTGCCGGAGAACACAGACGCTCCGCTGATTGACGGTACGCTCTACGAGTATATCTACGCCGAGCATTCGGAGGCGACGATCACGGACGCCGGTGAGGTCACCAGGGAATGCACCATCGTCTGGGGAGAGGCCAACCCGGATAACTACGATGTCACGATGGTGCCGGGACATCTGACAATCACGCCCCTGGAGGTGGTTATCGACCTGGGCGGATACAATTACGATAGTTCCGACGGTTCCTGGAGTTATGACGGAAACTTCCATGGCCCCAATGTTTCGGCGTCCTGCGCCGATGAAGGATTCACTGTCAGCCAGATCAGCGACAATGATTGGGAAATCATTTGGAGCAGCCGAGGCGATGTGATTCAAGTACATGCTGAAGGCGGCGGAGCTGAAGAAGGAGCCACTTATATCTTCGACTATTCGGTTTCCGTCACATCCGGTAAAGAGGGCAATTACAGCATCAATGTCACTGGTAAGACACTCACCATCAGCGTCCGCAGAATCTATATAACAGTTCCTGATGATCCTCCGGAAATTTACGTGCCAGTTCCTGATGATACCCCGAAAATCATCGTAGACGCACCCTGACAGATACCGCCTGAAATCACCATCGAAATCCCTTGAACAGTCCCAAAATCTACATAGAAGTCCCTGATACGAATTGAGGGCAAAAAGCATGAAAAAAGTGAAACCTTATCTGCTCTCTTTCGCTGCCGCATTGCTGGTAACAGCCATCATCGCCCTGGGCGCGCTGCAGCGGCCAGATAAATGGATTCAGGATCGGCTGTACCAGCAGGGCGGCGTGCCCTCCGGCGATATCATCATCATCGGCATCGATGAAGAAGCGCTGGATGCGCTCGGCCCCTACAACACCTGGGACCGCAATGTGATGGCCGCGGCTCTGGAAGCCCTGGCTGCCGATCCTGAAAACAAGCCCGCCGTCACCGCTGTGGACGTGCTGTATTCCGGTGAATCCTCCCCGGAGGCGGACGAACGCCTGGCAAAAGCTGCGGAAAACCTGGGAAATGTGGTCGCCGCCTCCCTGGCGGAGTACGGCCAGCGCGTGGTTTGGGAAAACGGCCATGCCGTTTCCATGAACACCTCCGTTATTATCAACTTTGAACAGCCCTATGAAGCGCTGAAAAGCGCCACCGTTCAGGGCCACATCAACGCCATGAGCGATCTGGACGGAGTGCTGCGCCACGCGCTGCTTTATGTGCAGCCGGATGGCGCGGCGGGCGGCAAGGTGTATTCCATGGCCAGCCAGGCTGCCAAGCTGTACCTGGAAAAGCACGGGGATTCCCTGCAATTGCCTCCCGTCAATGCAGCGGGACACTTCTATGTGCCCTTTACGGCCAAGCCGGACAGCTATTATGACGGCGTATCCATCGCCTGGCTGATCAATGGCATGGTGCCCTCCGGCTACTGGGCGGATAAGATCGTGCTCATCGGGCCCTACGCCACCGGCCTGCAAGACGCTTATTTCACATCCATCGATAAAGGCCAGCAGATGTACGGCGTGGAATTCCAGGCCAACGTGATCCAAAGCCTGCTGGAAAAAAATTTCAAAACCGAAATCGGCGATCTTCCCCAGTTGATTGTGCTGTTCATCCTCTGTCTGGCCGCGTCCATCCTTTTCCAGCGCTGGAAAGCCCTTTGGGGCGGGGTGCTGTGCCTGGGGCTGATCATCATCGGCCTGGGGGCCCCCATGCTGCTGTATCGATGGGGATATGCGCTGCATGTGCTTTGGCTGCCCGTCTGCGTGGCGGTGCTCTATATCCTGTCCATCGCGCTCCATTACGCCCAGGCGGCCAAGGAACGCCGGGCCCTGGCCCTTGAGAACGAACGCATCGGTACTGAACTGGCCATGGCCGCCCGAATCCAGGCCAATTCTCTGCCCAAAGAGTTTCCTCCCTTCCCGGATAGAAAAGAATTTGATATTTATGCCTCCATGACTCCCGCTAAAAAAGTGGGCGGCGACTTGTACGATTTCTTCCTCATCGACGACGATCACTTGGGCTTGGTCATCGGCGATGTATCCGGCAAAGGGGTTCCAGCCTCCCTGTTCATGATGGTGGCCACTTCCCTGATCCGCAACGCGGCCATGGCGGAAATCAGCCCTGCCAAAGCCCTTACCACGGTCAACGCCCAAATCTGCGCCCGGAACCCGGAGGAAATGTTCGTGACCGTCTGGCTGGGCGTGCTGGAAATATCCACCGGAAAGCTCACCGCCGCCAGCGCGGGCCACGAATATCCCGCCCTGAAAGCCCCTGATGGACACTTTGAACTGATCAAGGATAAGCATGGCTTCGTGATCGGCGGCATGGAGGGAATACGCTATCGGGAATACACGCTGCAAATGGACCCCGGGGCCAAGCTGTTTGTGTACACCGACGGCGTGGCGGAGGCCACCAACAGCAGCGAGGAGCTTTTTGGTACAGAGCGGATGATCGACGCCCTGCGGGAAGCGGAAGAGTGCAATCCGCAGGCAATCATTGAATCCGTGAAAGCCTCCGTCGATGCGTTTGTGGGGCCCGCGCCGCAGTTTGATGATCTCACCGTGCTCTGCGTGGAATACCATGGCAATAACGCCCGCATGGATCAAAAGGAAAAAGAACCCGATGCGGCTGAAAATCCATGATCCCCGCAAAAATAACTGAATGGTTTTCCATGACCGGCCTTTCCATCTTCGGAAAGGCTTTTTTCGTTCATGAAATCATTTTGTTTCTTGCATGTACGATCCGACAAAATTTCCCCCAAATGATTGACACAAAGCCATTGGATGATATATCATACAAAGTGATGAAAAATATCATTGGGGGAATGCATATGACGTTTCGCGATATGGTAAGGGTTCTGCACGCCAAAGTGCTTTGCCACGAAGAAAAGCTGGATAATCCCGCCCGCACCGCCTGCTGCAGCGATTTGATGAGCGACGTGCTGGCTTTTGTGAATGAAAAAACAGTGCTGATCACGGGGCTGACCAATCCCCACGTGATGCGCACCGCCGATATGCTGGATTTAAAATGCCTGGTGTTTGCCCGGGGCAAAATCCCCACCGACGATATTTTGGAAACGGCGGAGGAGCAAGGCCTCATCGTGATGACCACCAAGGAAACGGCCTTCACCACCTGCGGTCTTTTGTATGAAGCGGGCCTGCGGGGCGTGCCCATCGAATGGCCGGAAGGAGAGGACGCATGAGCAGCTTTATTCACGCCGAATACCCCGTGGAAAAGGGCGATTACACCCGGGCCGGCGAAGCCTCGGCGGACATCAAGCGCAGGCTCAAGCAGCTTGGCGTTTCCAGCACGGTCATGCGAAAGGTGGCCGTGGCCAGCTATGAGGTGGAATTGAATCTGGTCATTCATTCCCTTGGCGGAAAGCTTTCTCTGGATGTGGGAACCGACGGCATTTCCCTGGTATCCGAGGATGTAGGCCCCGGCATTGCCGACATTTCCATGGCCATGCGCGAAGGCTATTCCACCGCCAGCGAGGAAGCCCGATCCCTGGGCTTTGGCGCGGGCATGGGATTGCCCAACATGAAGCGCAACGCCGATGATTTCGATATTCAAAGCGAACTGGGCAAGGGAACGCGCATCAGCATGCGCTTTAA
>JAUNMW010000393.1 GCA_030537395.1 Clostridia bacterium
ACCGCGTGTTCGCGCCGATCAAACGGATTGTCCGCAAGCCGGGCCGACTGGCATCTGAAAACGCGCCTGCTCTGTGCGGCATGCTCGGCGGCGCCGTGGCCGGCGCTGTGGGCGGCGCCATGACGGGGCTGATCAGCGGCATCCTGTTCGGGGTGCTGGGCGGCGCTGTGGGCATCGCCCTGGGAAGCGTCTTCCGCGGCACGGGCCGCAAGAGCGATGGGGAGGATAAGCAGCATGAGTAATCATTCCATACGCCGTGCGGACACCAAAATGGTGCCTGTGCCAACTTACAGCATCGTACCAGAGCGCGACATCAACGAGATCCCCGTATTGGAGACCCGGCACCTGGGCATCGAGTTCGGCGGCCTGAAGGCCGTGGATGATTTCAACCTGACCATCGGCAAAACGGAAATCGCCGGGCTCATCGGCCCCAACGGCGCGGGCAAAACCACCGTGTTCAATCTGATCACCAAGGTGTACGAGCCCACCTCCGGCGCGGCCCTGATCAACGGACGGGACCTGCACGGCCTGAGCATCACCCAGGCGTCCAAGCTGGGCATTGCCCGCACGTTCCAGAATATCCGCCTGTTCGATAAAATGACGGTGGAGGAAAATGTGCGCATCGGGCTGCACAATCAAATCAAATACGATATGTTCAGCGGTATCCTGCGCCTGCCCCGGTACTGGAGCCAGGAAAAGAAGCAGCACGCAAAGGCCTTGGAGCTTCTGCACATCTTTGATATGGAAAAGCTGGCCGACGAGGAAGCGGGCAGCCTGCCCTACGGAGCCCAGCGGCGGCTGGAGATCGTGCGCGCCCTTGCCACCGATCCCAAACTGCTTTTGCTGGACGAACCTGCCGCGGGCATGAATCCCCGGGAAACCGAGGAACTGATGGAAAATATCGCCAAGATCCGGGATCAATTCCAGATCGCCATTCTGCTCATCGAGCATGACATGAACCTGGTCATGGGCGTGTGCGAGGGCATTTGCGTGCTGAATTTCGGCCGGATCATCGCCAAGGGCACCGCCGATGAAATCCAGGCAAACCCCGTGGTGATCGAAGCCTATCTGGGCAAAAAGAAGGAGGGCTGACCATGTCGAATCAAACGCAGGCAGCCCCGCTGCTGAAAGTCAACGATATTCACGTCTACTACGGCGCGATCCACGCCATCAAGGGCATTTCCCTGGAGGTGCACGAAAACGAGATCGTCACTCTGATCGGCGCCAACGGCGCGGGCAAATCCACCACGCTGAACACCATTTCCGGGCTTCTCAAGCCGCGGCAGGGTACCATTGAAATGAACGGGAGCCCCATTCAAGGCGTCAGCGCCAGCAAAATGGTTTTCCGCGGCTTGGCTCTGTGCCCGGAAGGACGCCGCATTTTCCAGCAAATGACTGTTCGGGAAAACCTGGAAATGGGAGCCTACAGCAGGCCCAACACCGAAATCGAAGCGTCCCTGGAGGAAATGTTCCAGCGGTTCCCCCGCTTAAAGGAGCGTGAAAAGCAAATCGCGGGCACTCTGTCCGGCGGCGAGCAGCAGATGCTGGCCATGGCCCGGGCCCTCATGAGCCGCCCCAAGTTGCTCATGCTGGACGAGCCCTCCATGGGCCTGGCCCCCATCCTGGTGGAACAGATTTTCGATATCATTGCCGAGCTGCACCAGTCCGGCGTCACCATCCTGCTGGTGGAGCAAAACGCCCAGATGGCCCTTCGGGTGGCCGACCGGGCCTATGTGATGGAAACCGGCCTGATCACCATGCAGGGCCCGGCAGAAGAGCTTTTGCACAATGACGCCGTGCAAAAGGCTTATCTGGGATCGTAAACAAACAGCAGAGCGTGAATTTGATGGCATTTTCACGCTCTGCTTTTTTCTTGCAATGCTTTGCTGTTTTATATTCTTAACAGTTATGTTCTTAAGGGTGATTATCAATGCCAACGTGGGGGTACGGCGGGGCTTTGCCCCGCACC
>JAUNMW010000112.1 GCA_030537395.1 Clostridia bacterium
ACAAATATCGCTGCATATGATATACTATGTTTGCAACATAATTCCTGGAGGCTTGTTTATGTCTTACGGAGTAAAGCTATCAATTCAAGGACAAATTGAGCATATGAAAAGCCAGGGAATCGCTTTTTCTGTTTTTCCCGAAGAAAGAGCTATTCAATATTTAGAGGAGAACAACAATTACTTTAAGCTTCGTGCTTACAGAAAAAACTATGAGAAAAACGGAGAGGGAAAGTATATTGGGCTTGATTTTGCATATTTAAGAGATATGGCAATTATTGATATGCGATTAAGGTACGAATTACTTGAAATGTGTCTTGATATTGAACACAAAGCCAGAGTTGAACTCATTAAAGCAGTTGTAGATACCCCTGACGAGGATGGTTACTCAGTGGTATCTGATTACAAACAGCAAAATGAAGATCAATACAATCGTATCATTGATAGAGCATCGAAAAGCATATACTGCGCTGATCTGCAAAACAAGTATAAGGATAAAATGCCCATTTGGGCAATGGTTGAAATGATGCAGTTTTCGGATTTGTGCGGCTTCTATCGCTTTGTGGCTGATCGTCTTGGAAGCAAAGAAATGCTAAACCATTATTACATGTTTCAAGAAATTCGGCAGTTAAGAAATGCTTGCGCTCATAGCAATTGTGTATTAATGGATTTAAAATCGTGTCATCCCGCTAATCATTCACCAGATAAAGGCATGACAAAGGAACTTAGTAAAATCACAGAAATATCAGGCGACATTAGAAAACGTAAATTAAGTAATGACCGAATTCGCCAAATTACTACCCTATTGTACTTGTATCGATTTTATATTGATAGTTCTGGACTAAAAAAATACCATAGCAAACAATTGCATGAAGTCTTCTTCAGAAGGTTCGATGAACATAGTGATTACTATAAGAACTGCGAGCCAATTCTGACAAGTTTTAATTTCTTTAAAAAGGTAGTTGACAAATGGTTCCCTTTTGTTGTATAATATATCATCGTGCAAAAACCGAAAGGTTTTTAGGGAGCGACGTTCCGGCGCCGCTCCTATTTTTTTAGCTTAGACTCCTTTTTGTATTCATTACAAAAAAATATATGGCACAATCTAGGGTACACAGCAACGCTCGAGCTAAAAAAATTTCAAAAAATAGGGAGAGGGTTCACCTAGCTCCATTTTCTCATTCCATAAATAATCCTTCAGTTTTCTCGATTGTTAATGCTAAATTGCCGCTAATCTTTACTTTTAGTGTTTGACCTTCTATAAGCGTTACTTGAACAGCATTGCCACTATCAGAAAGCCTAACATCATCCATTGAGATATACCTGCCTGTGTCAAGTATAGCAGGTCTTTCCATTTCTTTTCCTTCTTTTAAGGCTTGTTCATATTCATAAGCAAGAATATTGGTTTCACGGTAAGCGTAATCATAAGATTCTTCCGTTTCTCCGACATTGTATACAGTTATATAAGCATATCCATTATCCAGGTTGTGGCTCGTAATAATATATTTTCCTGGAGCAATATCACGACCTACGAGATAGTTTCCTGATGGCAAATAAACATACCCCGATACTCCCATTTTAATAAGTTGATCTTCTACACTTGTTTTTAATTGCCATAATGACTCAACCGTTAGTTGATCAATTTTTGTTGTTAATTCAGTTAGTTTTTCAATAGTCATAGCAGAAAGATCAATGGTGGTCTCCTCTTCTGCCAGCGAAATTAAAGGCATTGATACCATACAGAACAATGCAAGTAAAAAGCAAACTATGGCAACAGTCTTCTTTCCTGTAAACAAAAATATCTTCATAGGGATTTCTCCTTATTCTTTCATTCTGTATTATATTCTGAATTCAGAAAGCGGCAAGTTAATGTATCTGTGACGCATAAACTGTAATTATTTTTGACTTTTCAATTACTTTTTTTCCAAACCAATCATCGTTATCGTATACTTTAAACCACAATTCAAAATCTTCAAAATCCTCAATTTTTTCAACATCAGTATCGTCAAGAAGGAATTGCAGGTTAACTTTTGATTTTTTTCCAATTGGAACATTTCTATCAGAAAGATCACATTCCGCTTTCCAACCATTAACGGACCCTTCCTCTGGAACGACGGCAATACTTTTTCCGCTGTCATTTATAATTACCATGGGAATATTCAAGTAATACTTATTATCCCAAGATTTTGTTATTGTAGGAGCATCACTAATATATAGCTTCACCCCGTTTTGGTCAAGGATTACAGTGCTCTTTTCGGTAGTGAGCCCCCTGTTTGCAAGTTCAGTACGTATTGCATTGAATTGCTCTTTTAACTGTTTGTCAGATAATGAGCTAATCATATTAAGCATCATTTCATCTACTTCAACTTTCGTGCTGTCAATAGTCCATTCCCATTCTCCGGTTTCAAAATTCCATAGTTTTTTTAAGTATGATTCATTTTCACAAAAAGCAACGGAAACAGAACTGAGAAGAACAAGAATTATGAGAGAAGAGATGAACCGCTTCATAAAACATCATCCTCCAATTATAATATTTTCATTAGCAGTTTTAGATCAATGTACTGATTGTTTTGGTACATTTCATGCGGCAATAGGCACCCCTTCCCGCAAAATGGTGCGGAAGAAATCGCTGTCCTGATTGATTTCCCGTAGTTCATACACGTCCACTTCCTTGCCTGTGGCGCGGTGCAGATCATCCGCCATGCTGAATATATCGGTAGGGGAAAACGCGTCGCCGCCGATCACCACCAAATCAATATCGGACTGGAAATCCGCTTCATGCCGCGCGTAGGAGCCGAACAGAATAGCCCTTTCCGCGTGGTACTTCTTCAAAAGGGCCGTAATGATGGACACCAGAGCATCCCTGGAATAGATTTCATCCGTCATCTGTATCGCCTCCTTTTGAACGTTTTTTTCATCGCCTTTATTGTACCATGAGAAACGGGAATTTACAACGATTTTTCTGTGACGAGACATGAACGCTGTCCGAAAGGCGATTTTCCATCAAAATATGTTGTCATTCCATGCAGCAAACATTATTCCCATTTCCCCCATTTTATGCTACAATAGCCTTACAGAAATTGAAAAAACGGAGGGCGGGCCATGAAATTAGAATTGCCGGATTTGAAGCTGTCCAGCCGGGAGAATTGGGCGGCGCAGCGGGAGGAATGGATTCGCGTTGCGGAGGATTGCATGTATGGCCACGCGCCGGAAAAGGCGGAGTGGGCCGGGCAGGTGACGGAGCGGGAAAGCCTGTGGGAAGACCGGGGGACCCGGGAAACGGTGCACATCAGCTACGGGCCCGGGCTGCAATGGCATTTTGACGCGGTGATTTACGCGCCTGCCGCGCCGGGGAAATATCCCGCTGTGACCTGGAACCAGTTTTCCGGGAAGGATTGGGAAACCTGCCCCGTGGAGGAAGCGGTGGCCCGGCGGGGGTACATCCTGGCGGGGTTTGACCGGGAGCAGGTGATGGAGGACAAGCGGGACGGCAAGGCCCTGGCCAAGGAGGCCTATCCTGGCTATGATTGGGGCGGCATCCGGCTGTGGGGCTGGGCCCAATCGCTGCTGGCGGATTATCTGCTCACCCGGTCCGACGTGGACGGGGACAAGCTGGCTTGCACCGGGTTTTCTCGAGGCGGCAAGGCGGCGCTGGCCTGCGGTATTTTTGACGCCCGGTACAGCGTGTGCGCGCCCATCTGCTCCGGAGCCGGGGGCTGCGGGTGCTTCCGATATTTAGGGGACAAGGACGGATTCTGCATGGACGTGAAAAAGGTGGAAAGCCTGGGCAGGATCGGGTCCGTGTTCCCGTTCTGGTGGACGGAGAACTTTGCCCGCTGGTGGCCCGCGCCGGACCCCACCCAAATGGGCCTGGAGCAGGATTTCCCGCTGGATTCCCATACGCTGAAGGCGCTGATCGCGCCCCGGAATCTGTTCACCGTCGAAGGGATCGAGGACGCCTGGTCCAACCCCCGGGGTACGGCGCTGACCTGGCGGGCGGCCCAGCCCGCGTTTGATCTGCTGGGCGGAAAAAACGAAATCCATTATCATCAGGGCGGCCATGCCTTCGCCGCGGAGGATTGGCGCGCGCTGCTGGATTTCTGCGACAGCGTGTTCCGGGGAAAGGTGCCCGGAGAACCGCTGCAGAACTGTCCCTTCTGATTTTGGGGCGATCATGAGTAGAGAGTAAAAAACAAACGAAGCAGGGGCCTGCGCGGCCCCTGTACCCCGCGCCAGGGGATGATCCCCTGGACCCACTCTCTGCGAAAATACTTGGTGGGGATAGCGAAATTTATTTCGCGTGTTCCGTTGGGGTTACGAAAGTTTGAGGCTTCTGGCCCAAAGAAACAAGCGGGAAAAGCGGGAAAATGAGAGCCCAAGAAGATTTGTTTTCTCGACAAAACGTGCTGGATGGGCTTTCATTTTCCCGCTTTTCCCGCTTGTTTCCCCGGATGCTTTGCATCCGGTTTGGCGGCTGAAAGCCGCCGGGCCAGAAGCGCAACGGCGTGAAGCCTGGCATTCTTCGTATCTCCAAGTAACAGCGGGAACAACGCTTTTTTAACCCATCAAGAAACATCCGCAATTGCGGGTCCAGGGCGGTCACCGCCCTGGCGCAGGTCTGGGGGCGCGCAGCCCCCAGCGTTCCTTTTGTTTCAATACCAGTTTGTTTTTTCTCCTTGAGAACAAGGCTGTTAGCAGGAAAAAGGTTTTAAAAAAGCGAAATGATATTTCAGGCGATAAAACAGAAAACGGATCAAAGAGAGGATGATATATATTATGCGTCAGGCACTGGTGATCATGGCGGCGGGCATTGGCAGCCGCTTCGGCGGGGGCATCAAACAACTGGAGCCCGTGGGGCTGCACGATGAAATCATCATGGATTATTCCATTCATGACGCCATGGCGGCGGGATTCAATAAAATCGTGTTCATTATCCGGAAGGACATTGAAAAGGATTTCCGGGAGCGCATTGGGGAGCGAATCGAAAAAATCTGCGCCCAACGGGGCGTGGAGGTATGCTACGCGTTCCAGGACCTGAAAAACGTGCCGGGGAATGTGCCGGAGGGCCGGACCAAGCCCTGGGGCACGGGTCAGGCCGTGCTGGCGGCGAAGGACATCATCCGGGAGCCCTTCGTGGTGCTGAACGCGGACGATTATTACGGCAAGGAAGCCTTTGTGAAAATGCACGCTTATCTAGAGCGCGCCGCCGGACAGGAAAACGCCCCCTGCTGCATGGCGGGCTTTATCTTGAAAAACACGCTGTCCGAAAACGGCGGGGTCACCCGGGGCATCTGCCAGGTGCGGGACGGCATGCTCACCGACGTGGTGGAAACCGGCAACATCATCAAAACCCCCGACGGCGCGGCGGCGGACGGGGTAAGGGTGGACGAAAACGCTTATGTGTCCATGAATATGTGGGGCTTCCCCGGCAAGGAAGGGGAAAAGCCCGCCTATTTGCAGGCGCTGGAGGAAGGATTTCAAACCTTCTTTGCTGAAACGGTGCCCGGCAATCCATTAAAGGCGGAATACCTGCTGCCCATCCATATCGGCGGGCTGCTGCGGGAAAAGAAAATCCAAGTGGCGGTGCTGGAAACCCACGACCGCTGGTTCGGCGTCACCTACAAGGAGGATAAGGCCGCCGTAGCCCAGAGCTTCCGGGACCTGATCGCCCAGGGCGTGTATCGGGAGGATTTGTACAGCGACCTGTAAATACAGGAAGGAGGGGCCGGGTGTGCGCATTCTTGTTACCGGCGCCCGGGGCTTCGTAGGCGCCCGGATCATGGACGCGGCAGCCGGGGCCATTGCCGCGCCGTCGCTGCGGCGCGCGGAGGAAAAAGACGTTCGGCGGCTGGTGGATGAAACGGAGCCGGACGTGATCATCCACACGGCGGCCATCTCGGATATCGGAGCGTGCGAAGCGGACCCGGAGGGGTCCTGGCGGGCCAATGTGCTGCTGCCGGTATGGCTGGCCAAAACGGGGGTGAAGGCCCTGCTGTTCAGCACCGATCAGGTGTACAGCGGCTGCGCGGGGGAAGGGCCCTATGCGGAGGAGGAGACCGCTCCGGCCAATCTGTACGCCCGGCACAAGCTGGAAATGGAGAGGCGGGTGCTGGAGGAAAACCCGGGGGCCGTGCTGCTGCGCGCTACCTGGATGTACGATATGCCGAAATACGGAATGGCCAACCGGGGCAATTTTCTGGTGAACATGCTGAAAGCCGCCGGGGGCGAAATCGGGTTTTCCGCCGGCCAGTACCGGGGGCTCACCTACGTGCGGGAGGTGGCGGAAAAAACGCTGGAGGCTGTGAAGCTGCCCGGCGGCGCGTACAATTTCGGCAGCGAAAACGATCGGGGCATGCTGGATACCGCCCGCTTTTTGGCGGAGGAATTGAAGCTGCCTGTGAGGCTTTTGGACAGCGGCCCCCGGCACAATTTGTGGATGGACTGCGGAAAGCTGAAAGCCCAGGGCATTTGCTTCAGCAGCACGGTGGAAGGGCTGAAACGGTGCGTTCGGGATTACAATCTGTAAAGGATTGACAGAGTATGAAATACGGAAGAAAAAGCTGGATTGCGCTGGTGATTGCCGGGGCCTGCTGCGCCTTGCTGTTCGCGGGAGCGGCGCTGGCGGAAGAGGACGGCTTTCTGCCTTTTTTCAGCCGGTGGTCGGCCCGGGCGGTTTCTGCCGCGGAATCGGCGGAGATCCCGGAAGGGCTGCGATTGACCGAGCGGGAGGAAATGATCTTCCGCCTGGGCTATGCCGCCGGGTACGATCACGAGGGGGAGAACCCCGGCACCCGTACCGGCGCTTATTATGTGCTCAATATCAACAAGCATAAATTCCATCAGCCCGATTGCTCCAGCGTGGATCAGATTCAGGAGAAAAACAAGCGGGAATATCACGGCAGCCGGGAAGAATTGATCGATTTGGGGTATACCCCCTGCGGGAAATGCAATCCGTAGCCTGCGATATAAAAAAGGGATCGGCTGGAGGCAAAAATCTCCGGCCGATTCCTTTTGCCGTGGTTTCCCTCATTCGCCGTCCGCTTCGCGCAGCTCGGCGAATTTTTGCTTCATGGTGGGGTTGCCCCGGGTGAGCTTTTTGATGGAAAGGTCCTCCGCCTTGTCGTTGGCCAGCTTCAATTGCCGGTCCGAAGCGGTGAGGGCTTTTTTGATTTTTTCCAGATGATCGATGGATTTGTCGATCTCGTCGATGGCCTCCTGGAAGCGCTTGCTGGCCTGCTGATAGTTGTAAGCGAATTTTTCCTTGAATTCGTTCACTTCGTTTTCAAAGTTGGTGATGTCGATGTTTTGTTCTTTGATCAGGGCCAATTCCTGCCGGGCCTTCACGGCGTTCAAATTGGCGTTTCGCAGGATGGAAATGAGGGGGATAAAGAACGGAGGCCGGATCACGTACATTTTTTCATAGCAGTAGGAAACGTCCACGATGCCGGTGTTGTACAGTTCGCTGTCCGCTTCCAGCATGGTCACCAGCACGGCGTATTCGCAGCTTTTTTCCCGCCGGTCCTTATCCAATTCCTTAAAAAAATCCTCGTTTTTGTGCTTGGTGGCGGTGGTATCCATTTCGTTTTTCATTTCAAACATGATGGACAGAATTTCCGTGCCGTCCTCGGCCTGCTCCCGGTAGATAAAATCGCCTTTGCTGCCGGTGCGGGCGTCGTTATCCTTTTCAAAATAGGCGTTGGGGAAGGCGGTCATGCGGATGCGGTTGAATTCCGTCAGGCAGTGCTGCTCCAGGCTTTCGCCGATCATCTTGGTGGATTGGCGGGTTTTGAAATCCTTGTATTGGGCGATCTGTTCATCCTTCATGGCCAGCTCGATTTTATGCTGCTCCCGCAATTGGTGCTCCCGGTTGGCCCGGTCGTCCTTTTCATGGCGAAGCTCGCTTTCCAGGGCCTGAATTTTCAATTGCTGCTCCTGCACGGCCAGGCGCACGGCGTCCCGGGCCTTTTCCATTTGGGCGGACAAATCCTTTTGCAGCTGATCGATGGTCTGCCGGTCCTTGAGCTGCTCCATTTCGCTTTGGGCCCGCAGCCTGTCACGCTCGGCCTGGCCGCTTTGCTTCAGGGCTTCCAGCTGCATATGCAGCCGGTTCAGCTCCTGGTCCTTTTTCTGCTCGGCCTGGGATATGGCCAGCTGCACTGCGGCGCTTTCCCGCTGGGCGATTTCTTTTTCAAATTCTTTGTCCCGCACCTGCTTTACGATGGCGGCGTAGCCCGCTTCATCCACCTGGAACACTTCGCCGCAATGGGGGCACCTGATTTCCTGCATGCTGATCATCCGTCCTTTTCCATTCCGAAAAATAACAGGATTGTTTTTCGGGATTGGTCATTGCTCTGTAAAAATCATGGATAGCATACCATTTTTGTATTGTCCCCGTCAAGAGCGGAAGGGCAGGGAAAAACCCACTCTGCCCCCGTCTTTTTTCCGTTTTCATCCGTTTGCGCAGTTGCGAAACGGGGCACAATATGGTATTATTAGACGTATTTCTGATTTTACGGAACTGGGAGGAAGATCTGTTTATGGATATGAGACAGCGCATCGCCGATTTGGCGGGAGAAATGCTGCGCGCCGCGTTCCCGGAGGCCCAGGGGCTGCCGGAGGATCTGGCGGCGCTGCTGGAGGTACCCCCGGAGCAGAGCATGGGGGATTACGCTTTTCCCTGCTTTAAGCTGAGCAAGGCGCTGCGCATGGGGCCCCCCATGATCGCCCAGAAGCTGGCGGCGGCGGTGGAAAAGCCCGAAATCGCCCGGGTGGAATGCGTGGGCGGCTATTTGAACTTCTTTTTCAACCGGGAAAACTTCGCCCGGGAGCTGATGAACGCCATCATGGCCGCGCCGGAAAAATGGGGAAGCAGCCAGGACGGCCAGGGCAAAACGGTGTGCATGGACTATTCTTCCATCAACATTGCCAAGCGGTTCCATCTGGGCCATCTGTCCACCACCGTCATCGGCAACAGCCTGAAAAGAATTTATGATTTCCAGGGTTGGAAAACCGTGTCCATCAACCATTTGGGCGATTGGGGCACCCAGTTTGGCAAAATGATCTGCGCCTACAAAAAGTGGGGCGATAAGGAAGCCGTGGAAAAGGGCGGCGTGGATGAAATGACCCGCCTGTACGTGCGCTTCGGCCAGGAAGCGGAAAAGAATCCCACGCTGGAGGATGAAGGCCGCGCCTGGTTCAAAAAGATCGAGGAGGGCGACAAGGAAGCCCTGGAAATTTTCCAGTGGTTCAAGGAAGTCACCCTCAAGGATGCCATGAAGGTGTACGACGTACTGGACGTGCATTTTGACAGCTACGCCGGGGAAAGCTTTTACGCGGACAAGACGGGCCGGGTGGTGGAAGAACTGGAGCAAAAGGGGTTGCTGAAGGATTCCGACGGGGCCAAGATCGTGGACCTGGAGGAATACGGCATGCCCCCCTGCCTGATCCTGAAATCCGACGGGGCCACCCTGTACCACACCCGGGACCTGGCCGCGGCCATCTACCGCAAGGAAACGTATCATTTCGATCAATGCCTGTACATCGTAGCCTACCAGCAGGACCTGCACTTTAAGCAATTGTTCAAGGTGCTGGAGCTGATGGGCTACGATTGGGCCAGGGATCAATGCAAGCATGTGGCCTTCGGCATGGTGTCCTACGAGGGCCAGGCCATGGCCACCCGGAAGGGCCATGTGGTGCTGCTGGACGAACTGCTCACCCGGGCCCAGGAAAAAGCCCTGGGTATCATCAACGAAAAATCCCCCAACCTGGAAAACAAGGAAGAAGTGGCCCGTCAGGTGGGCGTGGGCGCGGTGGTGTACGCGACGCTGCAAAACAACCGCATCAAGGACATTGATTTCTGGTGGGATCGGGCGCTGAACTTCGACGGCGAAACGGGCCCCTACGTGCAGTACACCTTCGCCCGGTGCTGCTCCGTACTGCGCAAGGCCCCGGAGATCACCGCGGCTCCCGATTACGCGTCGCTGACGGACGACGAGGCCCAGGCGCTTTTGCGGCTGCTTTCCCGGTTCCCCGAAACGGTGGCGGAGGCCTGCCTGCGGAACGAACCCTCCATCGTCACCCGGGCCACCACGGAAATCGCCAAGGCCTACAATAAGTATTATTACGAGCACCGCATCCTGGACGATGACGCCGGAGCCACCGCCGCCAGGCTGGAATTGACCCGGGCCACTCGCCAGGTGATCAAGACCGGGCTGTACCTGATTGGTTTGGACGCGCCGGAGAGAATGTAACCCAAAGGTATTGCACAGCATATACAGGATCAAGGGAGTTGAGAGTTGAGAGTTAAGAGTTGAG
>JAUNMW010000003.1:0-34356 GCA_030537395.1 Clostridia bacterium
ATCGGCTATCCCGTGGTGCTGCGTCCCGCCTTTACCCTGGGCGGCACCGGCGGCGGCTTTGCCAACAATGAAGAAGAACTGGTGGAAATCGGCATGAACGGCTTCGCGCTCTCCCCGGTGCATCAGGTGCTGGTGGAAAAGAGCGTGAAGGGCTATAAGGAAATCGAGTTCGAGGTCATGCGGGACAGCAACGACCACGCCATCACCATCTGCGGCATGGAAAACGTGGACCCCGTGGGCGTGCATACCGGCGACAGCATTGTGGTGGCCCCCATCCTGAGCCTGAACGATCACGATTTGAAAATGCTGAACGACAGCGCCATCAAAATTATTAAGGAATTGAAGATCGAGGGCGGCTGCAACGTGCAGTTTGCCTTGAACCCCGCCTCCTCCGAATATTTCCTGATCGAAGTCAATCCCCGCGTTTCCCGCTCCTCCGCCCTGGCCAGCAAGGCCAGCGGCTATCCCATCGCCCGGGTGACGGCCAAAATTGCCCTGGGCATGGCGCTGGAGGACATTGCCGTGGCGGGCGGCACCGCGGCCATCGAGCCCAGCTTGGATTACATCGTGGCCAAGTTCCCCCGGTTCCCCTTTGATAAGTTCGCCACCGCGCCCAACACCCTGGGTACCCAGATGAAGGCCACCGGCGAAGTGATGGGCATCGGCAGCACCCTGGAAGAATGTTTGCTCAAATCCGTGCGCAGTCTGGAAACCGGCGTGTGCCATTTCCACCTGGCGAAATTCGATGGCAAAACCAACGACGAACTGCTGGATTACATCAGCACCTTCCGGGACGATAACGTATACGCCATTTTTGAGCTGCTGCGCCGGGGCGTATCCATCGAAAACCTCCACGAAAAAACCATGATCACGGAACTGTTCCTGGAAAGCTTCCGCCGCATCGTGGATATGGAAAACGAATTGAAGGCGAATATCAATTCCGTGGACGTGCTGCGTCAGGCCAAGGTCATGGGCTTCTCCGATAAGTATATCGCCCGGCTGTGGCGCCTGAACGAAATCGAGATTTACAACAAGCGGAAACTGCACGGCATCGTGCCCGTGTTCCGCATGGTGGACACTTTGCACACCGGGGCGTATATCGCCTATCTGTACTCCTCTTATTCCAACAAAAACGACAGCCGCCTGACCAATAAGAAAAAGATCGTGGTGCTGGGGGCGGGCCCCATCCGCATCGGCCAGGGCGTGGAATTCGATTATTCCACCGTGCATGCGGTGCAGACCATCCGCCGGGCGGGGTACGAGGCCATCATCATCAACAACAACCCCGAAACCGTGTCCACGGATTACACCACCGCCGACAAGCTGTACTTTGAGCCCCTGACCCCTGAAGACGTGATGGCGATCATCGATTTTGAAAAGCCCCAGGGCGTGATCGCGTCTTTGGGCGGGCAGACCGCCATCAACCTGGCCCAGCCCCTGATGGACCGGGGGGTTACCATCATCGGTACGGACTGCGCGGCCATCGAGCGGGCCGAAAACCGGGACAGCTTTGAAAAGATCCTGCTGGAGCTGGATATTCCCCAGCCCAAGGGCCGGGCTGTCACCCATATTGAGGAAGGCGTGGCCGCCGCCAACGAAATCGGCTATCCCGTGCTGGTGCGTCCCTCCTTCGTGCTGGGGGGCCGGGCCATGCAGATCGTGGGCAACGAACAGCAGCTGCGCAAGTATTTGAAGGAAGCCGTGGAAATCGACGCGGACAAGCCCGTGCTGGTGGATAAGTACATCCAGGGCAAGGAAGTGGAAGTGGACGCCATCTGCGACGGGCTGGATGTGTTCGTGCCCGGCATCATGGAATTGGTGGAGCGCACCGGCATCCACTCCGGGGACTCCATCAGCGTGTATCCCACCTTCTCCATTTCCGATAAGGTGAAGGGCATCATCCTGCAATACGCCAAGAAGCTGGGCCTGGGCATCGGCATCAAGGGATTGTACAATATCCAGTTCATTGTGGACAAGCAGGAAAACGTGTACATCATCGAAGTGAACCCCCGCTCCTCCCGCACGGTGCCCTTCCTGAGTAAGGCCACGGGCTACAGCCTGGCGGACATCGCCACGGAAGTGATCCTGGGCAAAACCCTCAAGGAGCAGGGCATCTTCTGCCTGTACCCCGAGGAAAAGAAGCGGTTCTATGTAAAGGTGCCCGTGTTCAGCTTCAACAAAATCAAGGGCCTGGACGTGTACCTTTCTCCCGAAATGAAATCCACTGGCGAGGCCATCGGCTACGATAACAAGCTGAACCGCGCCTTGTACAAGGCCCTCCAGGCCAGCGGCATGCATTTGCAGAATTACGGCACCGTGCTGGCGACTCTGGCGGGCCGGGACAAGGAAGAGGCCCTGCCCCTGATCCGCCGGTTCTACAACCTGGGCTTCAATATCCAGGCCACCGAGGGCACCGCCCGCTATTTCAAGGAGCACGGCATCCGCACCCATGTGCTGCATAAAATCAGCGAAGGCAGCACTGAAATCCCCGACGCCATCCGTCAGGGCCACCTGGCCTATGTGATCAACACCCGCAACGTGGGCTCCCTGGACCAGGCCACCGACGGCGCGGAGATCCGCCGTCTGGCCACCGAAAACAACGTGACCATCTTCACTTCCCTGGACACCGTGCGGGTGCTGCTGGACGTGCTGGAGGAAACCACCCTGACCATCTCCACCATCGACGCTTAAACGGGAACGAGGGGACGGGGTGACGTGTTCTTTCTCTGGGTCAGAGAAAGAACCAAAGGAGGCAAGCGGAATATGAATTACCGTATTGTGGTCGGCGCAGATGAGATGAACAGCAGGGAAGTAGCCGCGCTCCTGAAAACGACGTATTGGGCAAACCAGCGTTCCATCGAGAAAATTGAAAAATCCATGCGCAATTCATCCTGCTATGGGGTTTATCTCGACGATGAAAAGAAGCTGGTCGGGTTCGCCCGGGTGATCAGCGATCATGCCACCACTTATTATCTGTGTGACGTGGTCATCGACGGGGCTTACCGGGGCAGGGGGCTGGGAAAAGCGCTGCTTTCGCACATCGTATCCCTGCCGGAATACGCCGGCCTCCGGGGTCTGCTGTTGACAAGGGATGCCCATTCCCTCTATGAGAAATACGGGTTTGAAACTGTAAATGGCCGAGCGATGGTCAAAGCCCCAATGTCCTGATTCATTCATTCCTTACACAGCGTTAAAGTATCAGACAGGAGTATTTCATGCAATATCAGATCGTTGAAAATTCCCCCATCGCCCCCGGTGTGTTCCTGCTGGACCTGGCCGGGGACACCTCCATGGTGAAGGCCCCGGGGCAGTTCACCCAGCTTCAAATTCCCGGGTTCTATCTGCGCCGCCCCATTTCCATCTGCGATTGGGATGAAAGCGGCATGACCCTGATTTATAAGGCCGTGGGCCAGGGCACGGAGGCCCTTTCCCGCATGCAGCCCGGCGACACCCTGGACGCCTTAAACAGCCTGGGCAACGGGTACGATGTAAGCCGGTGCGGAAAAAATCCCCTGGTGATCGGCGGCGGAGTGGGCATCCCGCCCCTGTACGCCCTGACCAAAGCATTGATCGCCGCCGGGAAGGAGCCCAGTGTTATTTTAGGCTTTAACAAGGCGGAGGAAATCTTCCTGCTGGAAGAATTTGAGGATTTGGGCGTCCCCGTTTCCGTCACCACCGCCGACGGCAGCTTCGGGCAAAAGGGCTTCGTCACCGACGCTATGAAAGAGCAGGATGAACGCTATGTGTTCGCCTGCGGGCCCCTGCCCATGCTGAAGGCGGTGTACAAAAAAAGCGGGAACCCCTCCGGCCAGTATTCCTTAGAGGAGCGCATGGGCTGCGGCTTCGGGGCCTGCATGGGCTGCACCATCGAAACCCGGTTCGGCCCTAAAAGGGTGTGCAAGGATGGGCCCATTTTCCTGAAGGAGGAATTGCTGTGGGAAAGCTGAGCGTTGAATTGTGCGGACTGCACCTGGAAAACCCCGTCATTCCCGCCAGCGGCTGCTTTGGCTACGGGAAGGAATTTTCGGAATATTACGATATCAACATTTTGGGCTCTTTCTCTTTTAAAGGCACCACTTTGGAGCCCCGCTTCGGCAATCCCACCCCCCGCATCGCGGAGGCATACGATGGCATGCTGAACGCCGTGGGCTTGCAGAACCCCGGGGTAGAGCACGTGATCGTCCATGAGCTGCCGGAAATGAAGGAATACTTTCAGAAGCCGGTGATCGCCAATGTGTCCGGTTTTTCCATCGACGAATACGAAAAAACCTGCGCCCTGCTGGATGGGCAGGAGCAGGTGGGCCTGATCGAAGTGAATATTTCCTGCCCCAATGTGCACGGCGGCGGCATGGCCTTCGGCACCAGCGCGGAGAACGCCGCGGCGGTGACGCGGGCGGTAAAAAAGGTCACGAAAAAACCTGTGTTCATCAAGCTGTCCCCCAATGTGACGGATATTGCTTCTATCGCCAAAGCCTGCGAGGACGCGGGGGCCGACGGCCTTTCTCTGATCAATACCCTGCTGGGTATGCGTATCGATCTGAAAACCAAAAAGCCGGTGCTTGCCAACACCTTCGGGGGCCTCTCCGGCCCGGCAGTGTTCCCGGTGGCCCTGCGGATGGTGTACCAGGTGTACAGGGCTGTGAAAATCCCCATCATCGGCATGGGCGGCGTATCCTCCGCCCGGGACGTGATCGAAATGATGCTGGCCGGGGCCACGGCGGTGCAAGTGGGCGCCGCGAACCTGGTGAACCCGTATGTATGCAAAGAAATCATTGAACAATTGCCCCAGGAAATGGAGAAACTGGGCATTGCCAGCTTGAAAGAAATCATAGGAGGCGCTCATTCATGAATCATGACGTGATCATTGCTTTGGATTTTCCTTCCGCTCAGGACGTATACGCTTTCCTGGATCGCTTTCAGGATGAAAAACCCTTCGTGAAAATCGGCATGGAGCTGTTTTACGCCGAGGGCCCGGAGATCGTTCGCCAAATCAAGGCCCGGGGCCACAAAATCTTCTTAGACCTGAAGCTGCATGATATTCCCAACACCGTCAAATCCGCCATGCGGGTGCTGAGCCGCCTGGATGTGGACATGGTGAATCTGCACGCTGCAGGAACGATTGATATGATGCGCGCCGCCCTGGAGGGCTTGACGAGGGAAGATGGCACCCGGCCCCTGCTGCTGGCCGTGACCCAGCTTACCTCCACCAGCGAGGAGCGCATGCAGAAGGAACTGCTCATTTCCGCTTCCATGCCGGACACGGTGAAGCACTACGCCCAGAACGCCCTGCAGGCGGGCCTGGACGGCGTGGTTTGCTCTCCCCTGGAAGCGGCTTTGGTCAAGGAAGCCTGCGGGCCGAACTTTGCCACCGTCACTCCCGGCATCCGTTTTGCGGACAGTGCCGCGGACGATCAGAGCCGGGTCATGACCCCCGAAAAAGCCCGTCTGGGCGGCAGCGATTATATCGTGGTGGGCCGGCCCATCACCAAAGCGGCGGACCCCGTGGCGGCCTATCGCCGGTGCGTGAAAGAGTTTGTGGGATAACGGGGCCAATGGAAAACGGAGGCTGAACATGAGCAAAGACAGGGAACAGGCTCAAGCCTTATTTGACAAGTGGGTTCGGAAGCTGCGCGTTTATCCCGCCTGGGATGTGCGGCTGGAATGGGTGGAGGACCCCGACTGGAGAAAAACCGGGGACATCAAAATCGACTGCGACGATAAAAAGGCTGTCCTGCTGCTGAACGGCGCGAACCCCAAGCAGGAAAACTTAGAAGAAGTGATTGTGCACGAGCTGTTTCATTTGAAGCTGTATCCCCTGGATCAAACCACGGAAAGCTTGATCGAAAATTGCTTTGCGGAAGGAAGCGCAGCGCAGAATTTCGCCATGACCCAGTTTTTTACCACCCTGGAGCAGACGGTGGAGGAATTGGCCAAGTGCTTCCTGCTGGAATTCGGGGAAAACCGCGAGCTGAGCTTCGGCCGCTGCAAAAGCAAGAAATCCTTCAATGAATTGTTTGAAGGTCTAAAAAATTTGGAATAATCAAAAGAAAGGGAGGATTCCCCATGAACGTTGCCCAAACCATCGCCCATGATCTTTTGTCCATCCGCGCCGTATTCCTGCGGCCCGAGGAGCCCTTCACCTGGGCCAGCGGCATCAAAAGCCCCATCTACTGCGATAACCGCCTGACTCTCACGGCCCCCGAGGTGCGCACCCACGTGGAGCAGGGCTTGAGGGCGCTGATCGAAACCTATTATCCCGATGTGGAAGTGCTTATGGGCACCTCCACCGCCGGTATCGCCCACGCCGCCATCACGGGCCATTTGATGAACCTGCCCATGGGCTATGTGCGCTCCGGGGCCAAGGATCACGGCCGCCAGAACCAGATTGAAGGCAAGCTGGAAAAAGGCCAGAAGGTGGTTGTTGTAGAAGACCTGATCTCCACCGGCGGCAGCGTGATCGAGGTGGTGGACGCCCTGCGGGAAGCGGGAGCGGAGGTGCTGGGCATCGCCAGCATTTTCACCTACGGCATGAAGAAGGGCATCGAGCGCCTGGCCGCCGCGGGCGTGCAGAATATCAGCCTGTCCAACCTGGACGCCCTGGTGGACGTGGCTGCCGAGGAGGGCTACATCCAGATAGAAGACCGGGAGCGGCTGCTTCAATTCCGGGACAACCCTTCCGACGAATCCTGGATGCGGAAATAATCCTTGACTATTGTCCTGTAAAGAAGGGGATACGATTGAAGTTTGACATTCATCTGACGGAAGAGGACTACATCGCCTTCAATATTTTTCATCGTTTCCATTCCCCGCGAAGCAGAAAATACTTCCTGTTTTTCCGGTTCCTGTGGTTCATCGTCTCCATTCTGTTTTTGATCGTTTTGCTGATCACCGGGGCCAAACCCAGCCAAATCTGGCCGGAGGCTGTGGTGCTGCTGGGCCTGTCCGCCTTCTCCTATTTTCGGTATCCCGGCAGCGTAAAGCAGGGCATCCGCAGACAGATCGAAAAAACCAAAACCGAAGGAAAGCTGCCTTACGACGCGGAACAAACCATCGAATTCTCCGATAGTCAGATCATCGGTATCACCGATCATTCCGAAAACAGATGGCAGTATAGCGATATCGTCAAAATCTGCGCGGACGAAGAACATGTATTTCTCTATACCGGCGCGGTTCAGGCTATCATTCTTCCCCTTCGCTGCCTGGGCGAAGAAAAGGACGCGCTGCTATCCCTGCTCCGGGATAAAACCGGAAAAGATATCGCAAAATGATAAGGAGGCCCCCATGCGACATTTACTGAGCATTACCGATTTATCGGTGGAGGAAATCGACGCCCTGCTGGATACGGCGGCGGACATTGAGGCAAACCCGGACAAGTACGCCCACGCCTTAGCGGGCAAAAAGCTGGCCACCCTGTTTTTTGAGCCCTCCACCCGCACCCGGCTGTCCTTTGAGGCGGCCATGTACGAACTGGGCGGCAACGTGATCGGCTTCGCGGGGGCCAATAATTCCTCCGCGGCTAAGGGCGAATCGGTGAAGGATACCATTCGCACCGTCAGCTGCTACGCCGACATCATCGCCATGCGCCATCCGCTGGAGGGGGCTCCCTGGGCGGCCATTCAAAGCACCCTGGTGCCGGTGATCAACGCGGGCGACGGGGGCCACCATCACCCCACCCAGACCCTGGCCGACCTGATGACCCTGAAAAAGGAAAAGGGGCGGCTGGATCATTTGAAAATCGGCCTGTGCGGCGATCTGCGCTTTGGCCGCACGGTGCATTCCCTCATCGGGGCCCTGTCCCGTTATCCCGGCAATGAATTCATTCTCATTTCTCCCCGGGAGCTGCGGGTGCCGGGCCACATTGTGGCGGACTTGGCCGAGGCGGGCATCCCTTACAAAGAGGTGGAATCCCTGGACGAGGCCATCGGCGATCTGGACGCGCTGTACATGACCCGCATCCAGCAGGAGCGGTTTTTCAGCGTGGAAGAATACCTGCGCTTAAAGGACAGCTACATCCTGGACGAGGAAAAAATGCGCCTGGCTCCCGCCGATATGATCGTGATGCACCCCCTGCCCCGGGTAAACGAAATCGACGTGAAGGTGGATGCCGACCCCCGAGCCAAGTATTTTTCCCAGGTGCTGTACGGAAAGATCATGCGAAAAGCCCTGATTTTGAAGCTCCTTTCCGAAACGGCGCTGCCGCCCAAGCCGGGCCGGGTGCTGATCACCACGGGCAAGCAGTGCAAAAATCCCCGGTGCATTTCCTCCACCGAGCAGGGCTTGGAGCCCCTGTTCTATCCCGTGCATCAGGTGATGCGCCACGGGGTGCTCACCCGCATCCCCACCAAGTACGTATGCGCGTACTGCGAAATGGAGCAGGTATGACCATGAACAGAAGCGAACAGCTCAAAGCGGCCTATCATTTGGAAAAGCACCCGGAGGGCGGATGGTTTTCGGAGGTGTACACCGCGCCGTTTCAGGCGGAGGGCCGTCCTCTGGCGGGCAGCATCTATTTCCTGCTGGATCAAAACGAAATTTCCCATTTTCACCAGATCGACTGTGATGAAATCTGGTATTATCACGAGGGCTGCGGCCTGAAAATTACCCTGGTGCAGGATGGAAAGCGGTCTGTTATGCTGCTGGGCAATGATTTGGAACGGGGCCAGCGGGCTATGGCCGTGATCCCCAAGGGCGCCATTTTCGCGGCGGAAAACATCGACCCTGCCGGGTACACCTTCATGTCCTGCGCCACGGCTCCCGCCTTCCGTTATGAGGGCTTCCGCCTGGTGAGCCGGAAGGAAATCGCGGAAAGCTATCCGGAGATTGGAAATGAGCTGGATTATTTGGCGTTTGAGACTTTTCCAGAGTCATGATTGAAAGAGCGCTTTAAGTCAGAGTTGAGATTTGTATAGTGGTGTTCTCTGGAAAGCCAATGAATAACATGAACACAATATCTATCTCAACTCTCAACTCTAAAATCTTAACTCTTTTGTTGATTGAAGGGGCTCAAAACAGAAACGAGAATCTAAAGGAGCTTCCCATGCCTTATGAACTAAAGTCCGCCCGGTATTTGGCGGCGGACGTGCTGATCCGGGCCGTGGCCCCCGGCGACACGGTGGTGGACGCCACCATGGGCAATGGCCACGATACCCTGTTCCTGTGTGAGCTGGTGGGCCAGGGAGGCCGGGTGTACGCTTTTGACGTGCAGCCCCAGGCGGTGGAAAACACCAAAAAACGCCTGGAGGAAGCAGGCGTTTCGGATCGAGCGGCGCTTTTCTGCTTGGGCCACGAACATATGGCGGAAAAGGTACAGGGCCCCGTTTCGGCGGCTGTGTTCAATTTGGGTTGGCTGCCTGGGGGCGATCACAGCGTGACCACCCATTGGGAAACCACACAAAAGGCTGTGGAAAGCGCGCTGGAGCTGCTGTGTCCCCTGGGGGTGCTGGTCATCTGCGCTTATCCAGGTCACGCCGAAGGGAATCGGGAGCGGGAAGCCTTGACGGCATTGCTGTCCTCCCTGCCGCCTCAGCGGTTCAACGTACTGTGGCACAAATTCCTGAACGCAGGCCCCGGCGCGCCGGAATGCTTTGTGATCCAGAAACAGAAAGAATAAAAAAGAGTACAGAGCGAGGATGTAAGAGAACAGAGTACAGAGTACAGATTATTATGTCTTTCATACATGGTTATCGAAAGCGTCAATACGCTTTATGCGTTGTATGAAATATTGACAAATCAATCTGTACTCTGCACTCTGAACTCTGTACTCTTTTTCTTACCCGCTTCTGATTTTTCCAGGAGCTTTTTTATATTATTGTTTCTTCATCAGCCCCGCTCCGGCGTTCCAAGCTTTGCCCACCTTTTCGCCGGATACATAGTAGCCGTGCTGGAACTGATCGAAAATCAGGGCGTTCAGCTTGGCGGGGTCCACCTTGCCGTTTTCGGAAAGCACGCTTTCTTCGGCGGCGGTGTTCACGATTTTACCCACGATGGCGTAAAAGCTTTCGGTTTCGGTCACTTCCGCCAGCTCGCATTCCATCACCACCGGGAATTCCTCAATGATGGGAGCGTTCACAAATTCGCTTTTCACGGCGTGATAGTCCGTGCGCTCGAATTTATCGGCCATTTTGTTGCCGGAGGCGATGCCGAAGAAATCGGCCGCGTCCATATGGTCCCGATCAGCCAGAGCCACGGTGAAGGCCTTGGTTTTCAGCAGGTTTTGGGTGGTTTTATGGTCCTCGTCAATAAACAAGGCAATGCGGTCGCTATTGCAGATCATGCCCCAGGCGGCGTTCATCACGTTTACTTTGCCGTTTTCGTCATAGGCGGCTACCATCAGCACGGGCATGGGATACACAGCCTGCACAACGCCAAGATTCTTTTTCATTGTTTTTTCCTTCCTTTCCGTTTCGGCCCATTGTCATTGGGTCATTTCTATGGTATCATAAACCGAAGGAGCGGGCAAGTACCAACATTTTTGTTAGGTACTTACCTGGAAGAAAGTATGAGCGGCATTGGCAGCGCGGATTTTTCCAAAACGGGCTACAGCTACACCCTATCCCTGATCGCGGGGAAATACAAGCCCATCATTCTGTATTGCCTGATGGAGTATGAACCGGTGCGGTTCAACGAAATGCAGCGCTATTTGGGCAAGGTGGCGGATAAAACCCTCAGCGCCAACCTGAAGGAGCTGGAGCGGGACGGGCTGATCTGCCGGAAAATGTACCCGGAGATTCCGCCCAAGGTGGAATACACGCTGACCAATCGGGGCCGGTCGCTGATGCAGGTGCTGGATCAGCTGTGCACCTGGGGCCAGGAAAACAGAATGGATTGAATAAACAGCAAAAGAAGACATGATTTTTCATAAAATGGTTGATTCTTCCTGCTTGTTTTGCTATACTTTTTTTGATATTTTGGTTTCATTTTAGGAAACGCGCGGGAAGGAGGGGGCCTTTTTTCGTGTGTATGAAAATATTGATGATCAACAAGTTTCATTATGTCAAAGGCGGCAGTGAAACTTATTATTTTGCGCTGAAGGATCTGCTGGAAAAGCGGGGCCACACGGTCATTGATTTTTCCATGGCGGACGCGCGGAATGATCCTTCCCCTTACAGCGCGTACTTCGTTTCCAATAAGGATTATCACGCGCCGGGCGGCTTTCTCCGCCGGGCGGCCGCGGCCAGGGATTTTGTGTATTCCCTTGAAGCCAAGGAAAAGCTGGATCGTCTGGTGCGGGATGTGCGGCCCGATCTGGTGCATCTGCACATGTTTCATCATCAGCTTTCCCCTTCCATTTTGGATGTGATCAAAAAGCGGGGTCTGCCCGCCGTATACACCGCGCACGATCTGCAGATGCTGTGCCCCAATTACCGGATGCTCCAAGGGGGCCGGGTTTGCGAAGCCTGCCTTCACGGAAAGGCTTTTCCGTGCGTGCGGAATCGATGCGTCATGGATTCCTTCGCCAAAAGCGCTCTGTCCGCGCTGGAGTATAAAATCCATCGGCTTCGCGGCGCGTACAGTGTGATCCAAAGCTGGATCATGCCCAGCGAATTTTATTATCAAAAATTCCTGGAGGCGGGGATCCCGGAGGAAAAGCTTGCGTATATTCCTAATTTTCTGCCGCTGCCCGCGGCGGATTCCGTTTCCCTGCCCGGAAAGGACAGCGGAATGCTGTATTTTGGCAGATTATCGGAAGAAAAGGGGATCCGGACCCTGCTGCAGGCGGTAAGCGGTACGGAAATCTCCCTTCGCATCGCGGGTACGGGTCCTTTGGAACATGAAATAAAAGCGCTTTTGCAAACAGGAAACGATCCTAATGTGCGGCTGTTGGGTTTCCTCAGCGGCGATGCTTTGGAACATGAAATCCGGTCGGCACGGGCGGTGGTGCTGCCCTCGGAATGGTATGAAAACTGCGCCTACGCGGCCATCGAGGCCATGCGGCTGGGGCGGCCCCTGATCGGCAGCCGCATCGGGGGCATTCCGGAACAGATTCGGGAAAACGGCCTGCTCACTGTGCCTGGCAGCGCGGAAAGCCTGCGGGCGGCGATGCTTGATATAATGAATGCGGGCGCCGAAAAATGGAGGAACATGAGCAACGCGTCGCTGGCGCTGTATTCCGCCCGGTATACGGTGGATAAGCATGCGGAAAAGCTGGGGCGGGTGTATCGCCGCCTGGGCTTTTCCTTGTAAGGGGGGGCGATGGTGTGGAAGCGAAAAAGGCGCGGGTGATCGCGCTGTACCTGCCCCAGTTTCACCCAACGCCGGAAAACGATAGGTTCTGGGGCCGGGGCTTTACGGAATGGAACAACGTGCTGGCTGCCAAGCCCCTGTTTCCCGGGCACAGCCAGCCCCGGCGTCCGGGAGAGCTGGGGGCCTATGATCTGCGGTCTGCCCAGGTGCGGCAGCGGCAGGCGGAATTGGCAAAGGCGGCGGGCATCGAGGGCTTCTGCTATTGGCATTATTGGTTCGGCGGGGGCAAGGAAACATTGACCCTGCCGCTGGATGAAACCGTGCGGCTGGGCGAGCCGGATTTTCCATTCTGTGCCGCCTGGGCCAATCATGATTGGACCACCGCTTCCTGGCGGAAGGAAAACAAAGCGCAAAAAGATCAGATGATTTTCGCTCAGACCTACCCCGGCCCGGAGGACGAGGTCCGGCATTTTTATCGGCTGCTCCCCGCGTTTCGGGACAGGCGGTATATCCGGGTGGAAGGGATGCTGCTGTTTCCGGTGTACGATCCGGGGGCCGTTCCAAAGCCTCGGGAATGGATGGAAAGATGGAATATGCTGGCCCGGAAGGAGGGCCTGAACGGGTTCCATTTCGTGGGCCTGACCCCCTCCCTGCCGGAGCTGACGCTTGAATCTTTGCTGCGGCCCGATGCTTGTATTAACGGGCGGTTTGACGAAGTGAAAAAGCTGGGCTTTGACGCCGTTCTGTCCACCAACTGGAAATATGCCGAGCTGAAAGCGGGCGGAGCGCTGCATAAAGCGTTTTTCGGGCTGCTTCGCAGAATCAGGCCCGGGGCATTGATTGAAAAATACGCCTATCCAGAAATCATCCGGCATTTTTATACGGCGGCGGATCAGAGGCCGGATGTGTACCCCCAATTGCTCGCGGGGTGGGATCGGTCTCCCCGGGCAGGGCGGCAGGCCATTATTTATACGAACCGCACGCCGGAGGCTTTTGGAGATGCGGTGCGCCGATGTCTGGCCTGCGTGCGGGAGAAGCCCCTGGAAAAACGAATCGTGTTTCTCAATTCCTGGAATGAATGGGGCGAAGGGGCTTATGTGGAGCCCGACGCGGAATTTGGCGACGGCTTTTTGAAAGCGCTGGCACGAGAACTGAGCGCCGAATAAAAAGGGAGGGGAAAGCATGGCGGAAATCATGGCGGGCAAGGGGATCAAGGCCATCGCTTTCTACCTGCCCCAGTATCACCCCATCCCGGAAAACGATCGAGCCTGGGGAGCGGGCTTTACCGAATGGGACAGCGTGAAAAAGGCCCGGCCCCTGTTTCCCGGCCATGATCAGCCCAGGGCCCCGGAAAACGGGAATTATTATTCCCTCCTGGATCCCGCCGTCCGGCGCTGGCAGGCAGAGCTGGCAAAAAAGCATGGCATTTTCGGCTTTTGCTATTATCATTACTGGTTCGCGGGCGGCAAAAAGCTGCTGGAAAAACCGGCGGAGGATATGCTGGCCGACCCCGGCACGGATATTCCCTTCTGCTTTTCCTGGGCCAATGAGCCCTGGACAAAAAAGTGGGACGGCGGCAGTGGGGAAATCATCGTGCCCCAGGATTACGGCGGGGAAGCGGATTGGCAAGAGCATATCGCCTATCTGCTGCCTTTTTTCCGGGATAGGCGGTATATCACCTTGAATGGCAGGCCCCTGCTGCTGATTTATAAGCCGGAGGATATTCCTGCTTTGCCGGATATGCTGCGCAGTTGGCGGAAGGCTGTCCGGCGGGCGGGTTTTCCGGGCTTGTGCCTCATGATCCAAAGCCCTTCCTGGTACTTTTCCCCAGGCTATGATCCCCGGGAGTTCGATTATCAGGTTCAGTTTCAGCCCTTTTTCGGCGTTACCTGGCAGGAAAAGAACAGGCCGCTGCTCAGGATCGCTCAGGCGGCGTACCGGCTGGGCCTGAAAAGCCCGATCGACCAAATCATTTCCGCCCGTCATGCGCAGCGGGCAAAGGAACGTCCCGTTCAAAAACGGCTGGATTACGACGCGGTGTGGGAAACCATTCTGCATTTGCCTCTTTCCCGCCGCATGATCCCCTGCGCCTTCCCGGATTGGGACAATACGCCCAGAACAAACAGCGGCCTGATGTTTTTGAACGCCGGCCCGGCAAAGTACGGCAGGTATGTTTCCCGGCTGTGCCGGAAAATCCGGGAAAAGAACCGGCCTCCCCTGCTGTTTGTGAACGCCTGGAACGAATGGGGCGAAGGGGCGTATCTGGAACCTGATGAAAAATACCATGACGCTGCCCTGCGGGCTTTATCGCAGGCATTGAAGGAGCAGGAAGAATGAAACAGCCGTTGATCTCCGTGATCATTCCGGTATACAATCGGGCGGACAAGCTGAAAAGGGCACTGGACAGCGTGCTGAACCAGACGGAATGGGATCTGGAGGCGCTGGTGATCGACGATGGCTCCGACGATGACGTGAAGGCGGCGGCGGATTCCTTTTCCGATCCCCGGGTGCGGCATGTGCGCCAAAACCATGCGGGAGCCTGCGCCGCCCGGAACCGAGGCATCGCCCTGGCGAGAGGTGAATTCATCGCTTTTCAGGACAGCGATGATGCCTGGAGGCCCCATAAGCTGCGCAGCCAGTTGCAATGTATCCGGGAAACGGGAGCGGACGCGGTATACGGCCGCCTGGCCCGGACCCACGGGGACGGCAGCGTTTCCCTGTACCCCGCTCATACGCCGACGGGGTTCATGAAAAAGGAAACTTCCCCCTTCGGCATCGGCACCCAAACGCTGCTGGTTCGGCGGAGGGTGTTTGAAAATGATTTGTTTGATCCTGCCATGCCCCGGTTTCAGGAGCTGGAATGGCTGTGCCGGGTGCGGAAAAACTTTCGCGTTTTTGGTATGCCGGACATCCTGGTGGATTATGCGCCGGGGGCGGATTCCATCAGCGCCGATCCGAACGCGCTGCTGACAGCCGCCCAAATGCTGCTCAAAAAGCATCAGGATCTGTTTGAGGAATCTCCCGCCGCTCGGGAAGCCCTGAAAGATTGCCTTTTATCCGAAGCGGAGCGGGCGTTCCGGCGGCAGGATGGCCGATACCGGGCCTGCCTGTCCCTGGGGGCCCGGGTCGGGGGCCGCAGGGAAAAAGCGCTCCATCGGTTGGATGAGCTGGGCGGCGTCGGCCTGTATCTGCGGGCGAGGGACAAGGAAATCAAAAAGCGGATCCAGAGGCTTTTTCCCGTGCGGGTGCTGAAGGCCGTGAAGCGCACCTTTTCTTTGCTCAAGGCCGCGGAAGCGCTCCGCCGTTTTCCGGAAAAGCGGCGGGTCTTTGGCCGGGGCCGGGCCCTGGCGCTGCTGCTTTCCCAAACCGCTGATATTCTTACCCGCTGGCATACCCATTTTTATCATGCTGCCCTTCGCCGATTTTGCGACGGGGAATTTTCCGATCTGGCCGGTTCAGCGAAAACCCTCCCGAATGTCAGCGCCGTCCTGCCCGGCCCCATTCCCGTGTGGACTCTGTGGTGGGATGGGGAGGAGGCCGCGCCGGAATGCGTGCGGCTGTGTCTTTCCAGCCAGCGGCGTTTTTTCCCCGCACCGGAATATGAGTGGCATGCGCTCACCAAAGCGGATTATGAACGGTATATCTCCCTGCCGCCCGCTGTGCTTTCGCGGTACAGGCAGGGCCAAATATCCCTGACCCATTTATCCGATGTGATCCGCTGCGAGCTTTTGCACCGGTACGGCGGGCTGTGGATCGACGCCACGGTGTATGTGAGCGCTCCGCCGGACAGGGCGGCCCTTGCCGCGCCGTTTTATACCAACCGGAAAACCACGTACCCTGAAAATCTGCGCCGCCTGATCCCGGGGGGCCGCTGGGCCTGTTACCTGATGGGCTGCCGGGCTGGAAGCCCGCTGACGGCGTTTTTGACCTTGGCCTATGCGCGGTATTGGGAAAAGTATGGGGAACCCATTGATTATTATCTCCTGGATGATCTGCTGGATGCCGTCTGGCGGCTTGTTCCCGCCGCCCGGGCGCTGATGGAGCGGGCGAAAACGGGCAACCAGCGGATTTTCGATCTGTATGAAATGCGAAATGCTGCGTACCGCCCGGACAGGCTGGACGCGCTGTTCCGGGAAAACGTGTTTCATAAGCTTTCCTATAAAGATGAATACCGGCTCGTGACGGCGGAGGGAAAAAGGACCGTATGGGCCTGCTTGCGGGAGGAAGCCGGGCGTGAAGTATGATCGCATCAAAAATACCCGCCGGAATGCCCTGTGGGGGTTCCTGGAAAAGGGCTGCGGCATTTTGCTGCCTTTTTTGGTGCGTACGGCGCTGATTCATCGTTTGGGCATGGCGTACGCAGGGGTAGGCGGGGTGTTCACTTCCGTGCTCCAGGTGCTAAGCCTGGCGGAACTGGGCCTGGGCAGCGCTGTGGTGTACAGCCTGTACCGGCCCCTGGCGGAGGATGATACCGGAAAAATCTGCGCGCTTCTTCGATTCTATCGGAATATGTATCGGGCGCTGGGAACGGCGGTGCTTGTGCTCGGCGTGGTATTGTTTCCTTTTCTTCCCCGGATCACTGGCGCGGACCTGCCGCCGGACGTGGCCTTGGGAGGCGTGTACGGGGCCTATTTGCTGCACGCCGCCGCGGGCTATTTCGTGTTTCCCGAAAGGAAAGCGCTTTTGCAGTCCGCCCAGCGAACGGATGCGATCAGCCGCGCGGCGCTCCTCATGCGCCTTTTCAGCTTCGCGGGACAGATGGCCGCGCTGCTGCTTTCCCGAAATTATCATGTATATATCCTGTTTCTTCCCCTGTCCGCGCTGGGCGATCAGCTTTTATGCGCCTTCGCGGCGAAAAGACTGTATCCTTCCTATATCTGCCGGGGTTCCCTGGATGCTTCTTCCCGGCGGGATATCCTGGAAAAAACGAAAGGGCTGTTTGTGCACCGGCTGCTGGGCCAAACCCGCAATGCCGCGGATCAGCTGTTTGTTTCAGCGTTTTTCGGGCTGACAGCCGTGGGCATGTACGGCAATTATTTCTATATCCTGCAATCCGTCCGGAGCCTGCTGGATGTGATCACTTTCTCCATGAGCGCGGGAGTGGGCAACAGCGCGGTATCGGAATCTGCCGAAAAGAACTATCGGGACCTGAATACCTTCACGTTTTTATATGAAGCGCTGTGCGCGGTATGCGCGGCCTGTTTATTGTGCCTGTATCAGCACTTCATGCTTTTGTGGTGCGGGGAGAGCGCTTTGTTTTCCCTGGACACAGTGATCGCCTTCTGCGTGTATTTTTATGTGTGGACCATGGGAGATATCAAAAGCCAATATGCCGACGCCCGGGGATTGTGGTGGAAAAACCGGTTCCGCACGGCCTGCGAGGCGCTGGCGAACATCGCGCTCAACGCCCTGCTGGCGCGCTGGCTGGGCGTGTTCGGCATTGTGATCGCCACCGCCATATCCATCCTGCTGGTGGGGTTCCCCTGGAGCACGATGATCCTGTTTCGGGATTTCTTTCCGGGCCGCAGCCCCTGGCGGTATATGGCGGATCAGGCGCTGTACGCCTTGCTGGCCGCCGCGGGCTGCGCGCTTTCCTTTGTCCTGTGTGGCCTGATCCCCACGGGCGGGATCGGGGGCCTTTTGCTGCGCCTGCCGGTATGCGCGCTGTGCCCCGCTTTGCTCTGGGTTGTATGCTTTTTTGGAACATCCCGGTTCCGGGAGGCCGTTTCCTTCCTTCGCCGGGCGCTTTCCCGGCAGGTACGGGAGGGACGGCGATGAAGCGCTGGGCTGTGCAAATCTGCCCGCGCGGGGACTGCTTCCGCTGGGCCCTTGCGCTGTTTGCCTTTGAACAAATTGCGCTGAAGGGCGCGGCGTGGATTTCACCCGTTTCCACCATCGTGTTCGTTTTATACAGCGCGATGGATTTTCTGATCCCCTGTCTGTGGATTTTTTCGTTTGTGTGGGATGTGCGCCGGGGGCCGAATCGGGGTCACGTCGCGGCGCTGGCGGCGGCAGCGCTGCTGGCCGTTTCTGCTTTTGTGATCCGGGATACGGCGCTTTTATATTCCGGGATCATGATCCTGCTTGCCCGGGATCTGGATACGGATAAACTGCTTTCCGCGCTGAAAAAAGCCGTGGGCGCGGCGCTGGCGCTGCTGCTCATCGGCCATTTTCTGGGGCTTACCATCAGCCAGCCCGTCAATTTTTCCTATGGCATGGGCTATTCCATGGGCATGGCCCATCCCAATAATTTCAGCGCGGCGGTGGGGACCTATCTGCTTTTGTGGGCGTATCTGCGGCGGGAAAAACCTTTCTGGAAAACGGCGCTTATTCTGGAGGCGATCGGGTATCTCACCTTCCGCTTCACCCTGTCCCGCACCTCCTGGATCATCCTTTTGCTGTACCCCGCGGCGTATCTTTTTCTGCGTCTTCCCTACCGGGTGCGGGGCGAATGGCTGATCCGGCTGATTTATCTGGAATTTTTCGCCTTAATGGCCGTTTCCGTTTTCCTGATGCTGTACAGCGAAAACAGCCGTGTCCTGCCCGTATTTTTCGGCGATCAAAACTATCTTGCCCGGTTTACAAGCGCCATGAATTTATATCGGAAGCATGGCGTTCATCTGTTTGGCTCCTTCATTGAATACAGAAGCCTGCACACGGCTTTGCAAACCGGGCAGGAAGCGGTGATCCTGGATTCCGCCTACCTGTATTTGCTGATCGGGCAGGGCGCGAGCACGCTGCTTCTTTTTCTGATCCTGATTTCCAAAGCCGTGCAAAGGCTGATCCGGAAGCGGCAGTTCGTTCTGCTGGCGATCCTGGCTTTATACCTGGCCAGCGGCATGATGGAGCGGTATATGCTGTACAGCTACATGAACTTTCCGCTCTTGGCCGCTATGGGCAGCCTGACGATGGAAAAAACGGCGGTGATATTCCCCGCCGCCCGGCCTCGACGCGTCCATTTTATCCTTGGCAGAACAGCAAAAACAAAGTATAATGGAGCCGGAAAGCGAAAAAAGGCTTTCACAGAAAGCGAACGAGGTGACAGCGCGTGATACCGGACTGGGAGGCGTCCATCTGTCAGGAACTGGGACCCGAATGGCGGCATGCGGGGGTGCGGGCCCTCAGGCAGACGGATTCCACCAATCTGCGCTTGAAGGAAGCCGCCCGGGCAGGCGAAATCTCCGCGCCCTATGTGCTGGCGGCGGATTGCCAAACGGCGGGCCGGGGCCGGCTGGGCCGGAGCTTTTTGTCCCCGCCCGGCACAGGGCTGTATATGAGCATCCTGTTTGCTCCGCCTTTGGATGCGGACAGCGGCAGCATTACCATCCTGGCCGCCGTGGCCGTGTGCCGGGCCATTGAGGAAATGACGGATCTAAAGCCTAAAATCAAATGGGTGAACGATCTGTTTGTGAACGGGAAAAAGGTGTGCGGCATTTTGGCGGAGCGCATCGGCGAGGGCGTGATCGTGGGCATCGGCGTGAATGTGAAAATGCCCGTTGGCGGCTTCCCTCCGGAGGCTGGGGCCGCCGGGGCCCTGGAAAGGGAGATGGACCGGGGCAAGCTGGCGGGCCGCATCGCCCGGCATTTCCTGGATGGGACAAAAAACTTATCTGATCCCGCCATTCTGAACGCCTACCGGGCCCGCATGGCCCTGATGGGCCGGGAGATCCGCTATACCCAAAATGGGCAAGAAAAAAACGCCCTTGTCCTGGGCGTTGCGGATGACGGTGGCTTGATGGTGGAAACGGAAGAGGGCCCCCGGACGCTGCGCACAGGTGAAGTCACTTTGGGGAGCGAAGGGCTTGCGGGAAGAATTTAAAGAACACTTTAAGCAAGAAAAGGAGTTGAGAGTTAAGAGTTGAGAGTTGAGATATATTTTGTTGATGTTTTTTTTTCTGGATTCGCATTGAGAAAAAGAATACCACTATATAAATCTCAACTCTCAACTCTTAACTCTCAACTCCCTTATTGATTTTAAGGGCTCTTTATTCCCCTGTTCCCTCATCACCACGCGGTGCCTTGCTGTAAAGGCACCCGCAGTAATCCTGGCGGTACAGGTCAAATTCCTTGGATAACTGGAGAGAACGCAGATAGCCGTTTTTCTTTTTGAAATCGGCCATCAGGTACTTGACCCCCGCTTCCCTGCTTGCGGCTTCCCCGATGCGGTTCACGTTGTCCGCGTTTTTGTGGGGGCTGACGGACAGGGTGGTGGTAAAGTATTCAAAGCCGTGGGCTTTCGCCTGCCGGGCGGTTTCATTCAGCCGCAGGGCGAAGCAGGCCAGGCAACGGTCTCCTCCCTCCGGGCAGTCGGCCATGCCCTCGGCAAAAGCGGAAAAAGCCTCGTGATCGTATGCACAGGGCAGCAGCTTCACATTTCCCGGCAGCAGGGAAAGCAGCCGTTCCTGCTCGGAAAGCCGATGGCGGTATTCTTCCTCCGGTTCAATGTTGGGATTGTAGTACAGCACCGTCACCTGAAAATGCTCCATCAGCCTTTCCAGTACGGCGCTGGAGCAGGGTCCGCAGCAGCTGTGCAAAAGCAGAGTGGGCCTGCGGCCCGCCAATCGCTTGATTTCTTCTTCCATTTCGATTTGGTAATTCCGTTTCATGAAAAGTCCTCCATAGTGATGAAGCGATCATAAACTCCACCCTCCACGCCCCGCACTCCTAACTCGATAGAAAGGTGTTGTTCTTTTTGCAGATTACCGTGATCCACAATTGGGATGAATTACAGTCCGCCGTTTTTCAGGATGTATGGGACCCCGCCATTCTGCGCTACCGGGACAACTGCGTGTACCGGGGCATGGCGGATAACCGCTGGGGCCTCCTTCCCAGCCTGAACCGGGTGTGCGCCCACGATTTGTCGCTGGAAAAGCAGATGCTTCGATCCTTTAAAAAGTACGGCTATGCCGATCTGCGCCACGTTACTTCTTTTTGGCAGCTGCTGGCCATGGCCCAGCAGTTCGGATTGCCCACCCGCCTGCTGGACTGGACCTACTCCCCCCTGGTGGCCGCGCATTTTGCTACCGAGGACCAGGAGGCCTACGACCGGGACGGGGTCATCTGGTGCGTGAACACGGACCGGATGAACCTGCAGCTGCCGGAAACCCTTCAAGCCATGCTGACGGCTGAGCGGGCCAACATTTTTTCCATGGAAATGATGGACCGGATCGGGGAAGGGTTCGACGCGCTGAGCGCCGTTTCCTCCCGGCCCTTCGGGTTATTTTTTGAGCCCGCCAGCGCCGTGAACCGCATCGCCAATCAGTACGCCCTGTTTTCCGTGTGCAGCGATCCTACGGTGCCCTTGAACGCTTTGCCGGAAACGGAGGACTGCTTCCGCAGTATCGTGATCCCCGCCGAAGTGAAGCTGGAGATCCGGGACAAGCTGGATTACATCAACATTTCTGAGCGCATGATCTATCCGGGGCTGGACGGCATCTGCAAGTGGATCACCCGGCGCTACGCCGCCCTGGGACCCAGGTATCACCAGGAGAGGAAAGAAGAAAACGTATGAACGTGACGATTCGCCGGGTGCAGGCGGGAGACGAAAATGCGCTGGCCTACATCCAGACGGAGAGCTGGAAAGCCGCCTTTCAGCGGATTTTGGATGAAGCTACGCTGCTTCGCTGCACGAATCTGGCACGCGCTGCGGCCAGCTATAAAAGGCTGTTGGATGAAGAAAAGGGGAACGGTTATCTGCTGCTCCTGGATGGTCAGCCCCACTGCATCGCCTGGCGGGACGCGGCCCGGGATGAAGTTTTTTCCGGAAAAGCGGAGCTCATCTGCATCCACAGCCTGCCCCGGCATTGGCGTCAGGGCTTCGGCAGCATGATGATGGATCGGGTGCTGTCCGACGCGAAGGCGGCAGGCTATTCGGAAATCATTTTGTGGGTGTTTGCGGAAAACGGCCCGGCCAGGCGGTTTTATGAGGCAAAGGGATTCCTGCCTGAGGGCCGGGAAAAAATTGGCCTTGGCGCTGTGGAAATGTGCTATATTCGGAAGCTTTGAGGAAAGAGGAAAAATAGCGTGGCTCCCAACTATCAAAAAACAAAAATCGCCTGCTATTTAGGCATCATTACCCAGGCCATATCCGCCAATTTCGTGCCGCTTTTGTTTTTGACCTTCCGGCAGGAATTCGGCCTGTCCCTGGGCCAGGTGGCCCTGATCCCCACCGTGTTTTTTCTGACCCAGCTGGTGGTGGATTTTCTGTCCGCCAAGTATGTGGATAAAATCGGCTATCGGCCCGCCATCATCGCTTCCGAGGTGCTTTCCGCGGCAGGTTTGGCGGGGCTGGCTTTCCTGCCGGGCGTGCTGAGCAATTCCTTTGCCGGGGTGCTGGTGTGCGTGGTGCTGTACGCCATCGGCAGCGGCCTGATCGAGGTGCTGGTGAGCCCCATCATCGAGGCCTGCCCTTTTGAAAACAAAGAGGGCACCATGAGCCTGCTGCACTCCTTTTACTGCTGGGGCGCCGTGGCCGCGATCCTGATTTCCACCCTGTTTTTCCTTTTGTTCGGCGTGAACCATTGGCGCATCCTGGCACTGCTGTGGACGCTGGTGCCCCTTTACAACATTTATAATTTCGCCGTCTGCCCCATCGAGCATATTGTGGAGGCCGATCAAAGCCTGTCTATTGGGCAGCTTCTGCGCACGCCCTTTTTCTGGCTGCTGGCGGTGCTGATGATCAGCTCCGGGGCCTCCGAGCTGGCCATGGCCCAATGGGCCTCCGCCTTTACGGAATCCGCCCTGCACGTAAGCAAAACCGTGGGCGATCTGGCAGGCCCCTGCCTGTTCGCCGTGCTGATGGGCACTTCCCGGGCGCTGTACGGAAAATACAGCGAAAAGGTGAATCTGACCGGCTTCATGCTGGGCAGCGGCATCCTGTGCGTGTTGTGCTATCTGCTGGCCGCTCTGTCGCCCCATCCCGTGTTTGGCCTTATCGGCTGCGCCCTGTGCGGCTTTTCCGTGGGCATCATGTGGCCCGGCACTCTGAGCATTTCCGCGAAAAAATGCCCCACCGGCAGCACGGCGCTGTTCGGCCTGCTGGCCCTGGCGGGAGATTTGGGGGGCTCCCTGGGCCCCTCTCTGGTGGGTGCGGTGTCCAGCGCGGCGGGGGATAACCTGAAGGCCGGTTTGCTGGCCGCCATGGTGTTTCCCGTTTTGCTGATCGCGGGTCTGCTGATTCTGAAAAAGAAGAAGGTGTGATCGTAAGGATCGATCTTCCTTCCTTTTCTTGACTGTTTATGGCTGATCCTGTATAATGAATTTGCCATTTGAGCAATCGAGTGGCAGACAGGGAGTAAATACGCGGCGCTGAACACCTGCTGATTCACAAAAGATATGGAAAGGCAGGTGGTGTCCATGAGCACTTACGAGATCATCATGATCTGTATTTCCGCCGTGAACCTCGTGCTGAGCTTGGTCAAAGCCGTTAAAGGCAAAAAACGCAAGTAAGACATGAGAAAAGCCACCGCGTACTGCCAATGCGCGGTGGCTTTATGAACCTTGTCATCGGCGGGTGACAGGTCCGCAGAGTACCACTACTCCCTGTCTTTATTATATACAATCATATGATAATCGTCAAGCATAAAAGAACACAATGAAGCGACAATTTACCAAGGAGGAATGAACCATGGCCCGTCCCGATAACCGGAACCCCAATGAACTGCGTCCCTGTGAAATCACGGTGGGCTTTGTGGGCACCGCCGACGGCAGCTGCCTCATCCGCTGCGGCGGCACAAGGGTCATCTGCACCGCGTCGGTGGAGGAAAGCGTGCCCCCCTTCCTGAAGGGGAAAAACGTGGGCTGGCTCACCGCGGAATACAATATGCTGCCCGCCTCCACGGGCCGCCGCAAGGCCCGGGATGGCATCAAGAAGGACGGCCGGGGCGTGGAAATCAGCCGCCTGATCGGCCGGGCCCTGCGCCAGGCGGTGGACCGCCGGTTCCTGGGCGAGCGCACCGTCACCATCGACTGCGACGTGCTGGAGGCAGACGGCGGCACCCGCACCGCGTCCATCACCGGCGGCTTCGTGGCGCTGGTGTGCGCCATCGATAAGCTGATCAAACAGGGCAAATTAAAGGAGAGCCCCATCGTGCACCAGATCGCCGCCGTCAGCGCGGGTATCGTGGACGACGTGCCCTCCCTGGACCTGTGCTATTTGGAGGACAGCGCCGCCCAGACGGATATGAACTTCGTGATGGATGAAACCGGGGCCTTTGTGGAATTACAGGGCACCGGTGAGGGCCGGGCCTTCTCCCGGAACGAACTCAGCCAGATTTTGGCCCTGGGCGAAAAGGGCATCCGGGAACTGCAGGCGATCCAGCGGGAAGCCCTGGGCGAGATGGCCCGCCACATCGCCCCCAAGCGCACCGTGGTCATCGCCAGCAACAATGCCCACAAGATTCAGGAAATCTCCGATATGCTGGAGGACCGGCTGAACGTGCTGTCCTTGAAGGAAGCGGGCTTTGACGAGGACATCGACGAAAACGGCGACACCTTTGAGGAAAACGCCATCATCAAGGCCCGGGCCGTCGCCAAAGCCACTGGCTTCTGCGCCCTGGGCGACGACAGCGGCCTCAGCGTGGACGCGCTGGACGGGGCCCCCGGGGTCCATTCCGCCCGGTACTGCGGCCATCACGGGGATGATAAGGCCAACAACGATCTTTTGATCGCCAACATGGCGGATATTCCCGCCGAGGACCGCACCGCTGAATTCGTGTGCGCCATGGCCCTTTCCCTGCCCAACGGCGAGGTGAAAACGGTACGCGGCACTTGTCCCGGCGTGATCACCTTCACCCCTCGGGGAGAGGGCGGCTTCGGCTACGACCCCTATTTTGAATATCTCAGCGGCGAAACCTTCGCTGAAATGGCCCAGGAGGAAAAGAACCGCATCAGCCACCGGGCCCAGGCCATGCAGCTGATGCTGCCGTACCTGGAGGAATTATAATGCGCGTGATCGTCGTCAGCGATTCCCACGGGGCCACGGGCCGCCTTTCCACCATCCTCACCGTGGCGGAGCAGGCGGGGCCCATCGACGCCATCTTCCATTTGGGCGATGGGTACTATGATCTGCGGGATTTGGAGGTGGATTTGCCCCCGGTGTATCAGGTGGCGGGCAACTGCGATCTGTTCCGCAGCGACACTTTGGATTTCGTCACCCTGTCCAATGCCAGAATCCTGCTCACCCACGGGCATTATCAGCACGTGCGGGAGGGCGCCGACGATCTGCTGTCTCTGGCGCTGGAGGAAAAATGCGCCGCCGCCCTCTATGGCCACACGCACTATCAAAAAATGGAATGGCGCAGCGGTATCCTGATCCTGAACCCCGGCGCGGCGAACGACGGCAAATACGCCGTGCTGAACATCAACCGCCTGGGGGCTCTTGACCCGGAGCTGCACAGCCTGTAATTGAATCACGCCGAGGCCGCGCGCCTCGGCGTTTTTCGCATGTCCGCTCAGCAGGTCAATTTATCCCAAATCCGCCAAATATGACAAATATATTGTAAATTCTTTAAAAATCTCTTGCGAAGCGAAGGGAGTTCATTGTATACTACAGCATGAAGTTTCAGGCATTTTTTTGCTTCGGAGGGAACCGGGAATGAAGCGCTTTTTATCCTTTTTTGTTATTATGATGCTGCTGGCGGGGCTGTTTTCTTTTGCCCAGGCGGAGGACATCACCTTTACGGGCACCGTCACCGGCGGCAGCCTGCATTTGCGCCAGGAGGCGGATTCCTCTTCCAAATCCCTGGGCACCTACAAATCGGGCGCAAAGGTGACGGTGCTGGAAAACTTAGGGGCCTGGTGCAAGGTGCAGGCGGGCAGCAAAACGGGCTATATGATGACCCAGTACCTGGAGATCACGGCCAATTATCCCCATTTGGGCTGGGGCCGCACGGCGGACGACGGAACGGTTTTGAATGTGCGGGCGGGGGCTGGCTTTACCTTCCCTGTGATCGCCAAGGTGATGAGCGGGGCGGCCTTTGAGCTGATCGAGGATGCGGGTACCTGGTACCGCGTGCGGCTGGGCACCCAGTTTGGCTATATTGAAAAAGAAAAAATTTCTCCCGTGGAGGGGGAATTTGAACAGGGCTTTTCCCTGACGGACAAGAAGGAGGCGTACACCGCCGCCATCATGTACTCGGCCCTGCGGGAATTCGGCAGCCCCAAAACCCAGACGCGCAACGAGGGGGAATTTACCTATTCCTTCACCTACCCGGACACCGGCCTTGCCGCGGCGGACAGCAAAATGAGCGCTTGGGTGCAGTCTACCCTGCGCACCTTTGAAGCGGACCATGAGCAGTATCACGCGGGCACCCCCGCCTCCTACACCGTGGAATACCAATCGCTGAGCATCGATGACCGCTATAAAAGCATTCTGCTGTTCGGCGAATACAAGGTGAACAATTTAACGGCGGATACCCTGCTGGCCCTGAACCTGGACCTGGAAACCGGGACCCTGCTGGATAACGAAGCCCTGCTTCCCAAGAACGAAGCCCGGGTGACGCTGTGCCTGGAGGGGGCGGCCTCCTCCCTGATGCCCAAGGCCACGGACGGCTATACCGGGAAGGCGGATACATCCTGGCTCCGGTACGCCGTGCTGGGCCGGGACGGGGTGCAGGTGTGGTTCCCCGCCGGGCAGTTTATCCCCGCGGCGCTGGGCAGCCGGAAGCTCACGCTGCGCTACAGCCAGGTGGCGGAGTGCATGGAATTGTATTCCGAAACCATCCGCAGCCGTATGCGCACCATTGATCCCAGCCAGCCCATGGTGGCCCTCACCTTTGACGATGGGCCCTCCGAGGAAACGGATAGGATATTGAAGGTGCTGCTGGAATACGACGCCCGGGCCACCTTCTGCGTGATCGGCAACAAGCTGGAAACCTACCCCGACGTACTCAAACGCACCGTGGCCGGGGGCAACGAAATCGCCTGCCACACCTGGAGCCATCCTTATCTGAACAAAATATCCGCCGCCAGCGCCCGGTCCCAGATCGAGCGCACGGTGAACGCGGTGAAGGAAATATCCGGGTACGAGGTGAAGGTGCTCCGACCCCCTTACGGCAAGCATAACCTGGCTGTGCGCAATATCTGCAAGGATATGGGCATCGTGATCGCCCGCTGGGAAGTGGACACCCTGGACTGGAAAACCCGCAGCGCCAATAAAACCTACAACGCCATCATGAAGGGCGCAACAACCGGCATGATCATCCTGTGCCACGATTTGTACGATACCACCGCCGCCGCCGTGGAGCGGGCCGTCCCCGAGCTGGTGGCGAAGGGCATCCAATTGGTCACCGTGTCCGAGCTGCTTTCCTTCCATAAGGACGGGGCCCAGCCCGGTAAGGTGTACAACCGGGTGAACCCGGAAAACATCGTGACGGGAAAGTAACGGGCGTTCTACGATTGATAAATGGGGGGAACCGCTCTTTGGCGTCCAAAGAACGATTCCCCCCAGCCCCCCTTCCGAGAAAGACGAAGGGGAACGGCTTTTCCGGAAAGAGAAACAAAAAACGCAGAATTTCGCATCAATTTTTGCGACATTTTGCCGCAAATTTCAGAAAACAGCCGAAAGAAATGGATTGACTTTCCTTTTATCCTCTGTTATAATATCTGTTGCTGGCAGTTTGCCGGTGTGCCGATATAGCTCAGTTGGTAGAGCGGCTGATTCGTAATCATCAGGTCAAGGGTTCGAGTCCCTTTATCGGCTCCTTTTTTTTCGAGGTGTAGCGCAGTTTGGTAGCGCGTTTGGTTCGGGACCAAAAGGTCGTGGGTTCAAATCCCGCCACCTCGATTGTAGAGGCCTTGAAAACACTACGTTTTCGGGGCTGTTTTTTTGTTTCCACCCCAACCCCACCCCAACGGGCGGTTACATGCTTTCAATGAAGCGCTGCATCTTTTCAGCACTGTCGTTCCACATTGTCTCTGACACATGACCATATTTGTCCAACGTAAAAGCTACTGTAGCATGGCCTAAGGTTGAGGAGACAGTCTTCGGGTCGATGCCATTCTGCAATGCCAGTGTTGCATAGGTATGACGCAAATCGTGAAAGCGGACATCCGGTAATCCCATTTTTTTCACAATCCGCTTGAAATTATTGTACACGGTTCGGTCATTAACATTGCTTCCGTCTTCCTGAGTGAAGACCAACCCGGTTTCCTGCCACGATTCACCACACTTCAACTTCCATTCCACCTGTTGCCTTTTTACTTTTTTCAGTAGATTTATGACTTCAAGTGGCACTTTGAAAGTTCTATCTTGTTTGTTTTTCAATGTGGTGAATTTGAATTCGCCATTTCCTTTGGCAATGCGCTTCAGTTGCCTATAGACATGAATTGTATTCCGGTCGAAATCAATGCAATCCCATGTCAACCCAATCAATTCGCCTTGCCGCATGCCGGTAAACAAAGCCACATTATAAAGCAATTCATACCGGTTTCCTTTGATTTCCAAGCGAAACTGCTTTACCTGGGCGTCTTTAAGAGGATGCATCTCTTCCTTGGCTTCCTCGGATTCAGGGAGAATCACTTCTTCACAAGGGTTTTTACTGACAAGATGCAAAATCAAGGCTCGTTCCAGTGCGGCATGCAAAGTGCCATGCAGGTTTTTTATAGACTTTACCGATAGCCCAGTATCCTGCATTCGATTGTACAAAGTGGTAATCCTGTCAGACGATAGTTTGCTGAGCGTAACCTTTCCGATTTCTGGAATGATATGCAGGCGAATATCCACATCATACCGTTCCCGGGTGGAGGTTTTAATATTCCGAAGATACTCTTTCTGCCATTTTGTTAACCATTCCGCAACTGTTATCGATGACGGAGGAGTATAAGCTCCCCCGTCAATCTTTGCTTGAGCATCCGTCAGCTTTTTTCGGACAATGGCCTGAGTTCTTCCATAAAGAGAATATCGGGTGTTATTGTATACAAACCGCGCTTCCCAACTTCCGTCCTCACGTTTCCTGATAGTTCCTTCACCGTTAGCACGCTTGTTCATTTCTGGTTCCTCCATTTTCCATCCAACGCTGAAGCCCCTGCCGACTTACAAGTATCTTTCTCCCCACGGAAAAGGACGGAAATCCTGTCTGCTTCACAAGGGCGTATGCGTTGGTACGTGAAATATGCAATTCCGAAGCCAGTTGTTCAACCGTCAATGAGGTTTGCGTGCTCGATGTATCACACTGCGCTTTCCATGTTCCCTTGTCAAAATCCGCGACGCTCCGAAACGCTTCTTCAACCATTTTTTTGATGGCTGCCGCTGCCTCCTCTTGCGTCAATATGATAAGTTCGTTGCCGTTACTCAAGATTCCTTCTCCTTTTCAGGTTTATTTGCAGTCGGATAATAAATTAAAGCTGGGTGGTCAGAATGGTAATTCTGTTTGTTGAACAGTGATTTGGGGCATAGGAGTGGAAATATCAGGGGATTCATCAGTTTCTGAAGGTAAGAAGACATAAGCATCATGATATGATTCGGATATCGATATATTAAGTAATGCTGTTTTTCCAAATTCCAGCTCCATGAGTCCGTTTACCATGCAGGTATATTCCTCGGCAGTCATTCTGCCCAAGACAGCGAAAAACCGTTCTTCTTCTGCGGACAAAGGCCGGGCATTTCTGATTCGATACCGTCTTCCTGAAACAGACAATGTACGGCGCTTCTTTTTGTTTTTCCAGCGGGAGGCCATAAGAAAAACGTAGTTACCGCTATGGGGAAGGCAAAGGGGCATCTATAAACTGGCCAAAATTCTTATGTGCCGCCAGTCAATGAAAACATATGATTCTGGCTGATAATCGATTAAACCGCGAGTCATAAGCCGTTTGCGAACCTTGCTGATATCCTGGCGAGCAATACCCGTAGCTTTCGTAATTTCATCCAACCGTGGACAGTAGCCATGTCTTAATCCGGCATAGAAAGAAAGCAGGTTAGTCGCTTGTTTTCTCAAATGGATATTCCGTGCTGCGTCCAGTATCATTTGGCGAAAGCAGCAGGGACGACGTTCGCTGTGAATTATTCTGGGGGCAAAGTGAACATAGATGTTTTGAGCTGCCATGTAGGAATCATCCTTTCTGGTTTATTATCTGTCCTTTTGGACACATTGGCTTCTTTGGTGGAAAAGTTTTCCTTTTATCGTTTTTGAAGGGTACCATTGGAGCAAAGTCCGGGCAGAAGCATTTTCCCCACAAGCGATATTGACAAACTTCCTCGTTCAGCCTGGCACAATTGCAAATGTCGGCCAAAGGTTATTACCTCCTTTCCTCATTAGTCGTCGGGAAACAGGGAAACGAAATCTGAAATTGCTGTATCCGTCGAATCGTCGCGACGGCGAGTTCAGTTTTGAAAGCGAGCGGTTACGTAATCGTATTCCACGACTGTTTTTCTTGGAGGGCATACAGAACGGATAAGAAAAATGTGGATTATCAATGAACCGTTCGGTGGTATTCCGGGTGCTGTAAAGGCAATATTTCGGATGGTGGGGATGACTTCATGCGTGACCCAGCGCTTGAACGCTTTGGCTTCGGGCTTGCGAGAACCGAGGACGAGAGAATAGAGGCCGGGTTCGGAAACGATATTCACTTCTTTGGTCGAAACCGCGCCGTTGCCACCCTTAATTGAAATAAGGGTTGTCTTCTTCTCGTCATCATCAAGCTTTCTGATTGCATTGGTTACTTGGTCAATCTCCAGTACCTTACAAACATCAGCCGCCACAAACCACGGCTCGCTTTCCTTCGTGACCACCCGAACCTCGTTGTTGAGATAATTAAAAACCTTGAGCTCCTTGCTTTCCATGATGTTCCCTCCTCGTGATGCAGTGGGTTTCAGAAGCGTGTTCTGGGTATTCTTTCCTCCGCTCACATATAATGGGAACATTTTCGATACCTGTTTTTCAGAAAAATTAAAAAATCAGAAGAAAAATTTCTTTCTCTTCTGATTCGTAAACGAAAAGTATGATGTTTACTTGTGATTCAGCACATCGTTGGCTTTCAAATGTTCAATTTTCATGCTGTGTTCCGCATTATGTCTCACCTACTCCTTCTTGCACCATTAAGTGCAGAGTCAACAAATACGATACCTGGTGTAACGGGAGCCCACTCTGTTTCTTGAAACACATTTTTTTGAGGATTCTCATCAGCAAAGCTTACCCGAATATACCCGAATCTACCATAAAGATGAATGGTATAGGCAACGATGAAAGGCCCGTTGAAAACAATATTCATAAACCACCTTTACTGCATTTCTTATATATCTTAGATTCTTTGCAATTTTTTCATGAGGAATTCATTCATTTTTGCGTAGCTGTTCCAATAGGCTTTATGAAACAGATTAGGCTCCAGCTTTTCAAAAATGCCCTGAATCGACTTCATCATGTCTTTGGGCGTTATTCCGCCGCTTTTTTCCATGAAATCTTTCTCTGTCATTTTTACGGGCTTATGCGCCACTTCATTGCGCACCCCTGGGGTGCCTTTCCTTTTATCTCCACCTTCAAGATCCCGAAGCTTAGAGAACGCGGATTTGAGGCCCAGGCTGTCAGTTAAATTATCCAGAATGTTTATCAGAAAGCCATGAGAAACATATTTCATTTTCGCTAAATCTGTAGTCAGCGCAACACTATTGTATAGAGCGGGATAAGAAGCTTGCATTTGGGCTGCATCAAATTTAAAGTCTTTATCGCAGAACAGCATCACATCCACCCCAAGATATTTCAGATACGACACAATTAGGCTGAACAAAACCGGCGTGAGCTTTCGGACACAGCTGGCGATATCATCCCGGTCCAAATCGCATTGCATGGTGAGGGTCATTTCCGCGCCCTGGAATAGTATATCTTTGCTGCGATTCATCAGAATCTGTCCATCAGAAAAACCGTTGTCGAATAATACCCGACCCGCGGCATACAGCGCCAATTGCTGCCGGTCAACAGCGGCGCGCAGGCATGCTTTTCCGTCCGCCGGAATGAAAGCGTCCAATTGATCCGCAAGGGACAAAGCGGCATAATACTCGTTTCGGTTGATCAGTGTTCTAATCTGCATTTCCTGCAAACGGAGCGCTTGCTGTTCATCCCGAAGCGGGTGGCACCGATTTTGCGCGTCGTCCAGATTATCCAGATTATTATCCCAGGCGTCGTCCACATCATAATCCGGAGAGGTGGTCGTTGCGCGTTTCCCTCTGGCGCTCATTTCTTTATGCGGGCCGGCCACCTGGATCAATTGGATCGGAAAGGGCAGCATATGGTATAGATGGACAAGGCAGGCTTTCATTGCAGGCGTACCGGAGGAAGCGTTCACCAGCAGCTCCGCTTCAGGAAATTCTTTGTGCAGGTTAAAAAGGGCTGTTTCAAAATCATTGTAAAAATAATCAAACAGCTGCGGATCCAGCAAATCAGGGTGCGGATCCGATCTAAGCGCAATTTCATGCCCTGTGAAGGCATTCAGCTTTTCCAAAGCCCTGCTGAAACGCTGATCTCTGTCGGCATAGCCAAGCATTTCAGCCGAGAGATAAATAACAGTCAGATCGGGCTGATAATGGCGGCAGCAATGCAGCCAGCTGCCATCATAACCGGCATTGACGGGATCGCTTCCCCCAATGGGAGAAAAGAGGATCTTCTTGATTTCATTCATTGGTTTTTCCCTTTCTATCCAGCAATTTTACCGAGCATCCTCCCATGCCCAGCGCTGTTTTGATGCCGATTCCCGACCACTCGGCAATACCAAACAATACCCCGCTGAGCCTGCGGAGCGCATCGGGTCCATCAAAATGCAATTCAAGCCGGCCGGTATAGCCGGTCACATAGGCTCCTTCCAAATGAAATACGGAGGAACGCAATTCATAGCGGCTGATGCGGGTGAAGCGCAGCACCTGATCCATCACCTCATAATCCGCCAAAGCGATTGACGGGGATATTGCGCACAGATGATTTCGCAGGCTGTTGCCGATCAATTCCACCGAAGGAAACAGGGCGTAACGGCCCTGAACCTTGTGGGTACACGGCGTGCGGAAGGAAACCATCAGCCCGCCCGGAGCCTGTTCAGCCAGGAAAAACGGTTTCATGTATTCTGCCAGGGACAGGCTCTGCTTCTGTATATCCTCCGGCGTGAAATCGCAGCCCAAGTGCTTGCAGCGCCAAACGTTTTTTTCAGAAAACACAGTTTCCATTTCTTTCGCCAATTCGTCATCCATGGCCTGTACATGCCAGACGAATTGGTCTTTTTTTGTGATTTCAACCCATTGCGAAAACGAATGGACCTCCCCATTGTGCAATACTTCCTGACATGCCGGAGAAAGGCGTTCCATCAGCATGCCATGCAGGAGAGATCCCCAGTGGATGGATGGGGCAACGGGCGTTGAGAATGTTACAGCGATTCGAAGCATGGAATCTTCCTTTCTTGCTGTCCCCGGGTGGGGATGAAGTGAGACGTAAACCATGACCCGTGATTTGCACGAAAAGATCGGATAGCCGTCCCCACATGGGGATGAAGTGAAACACACAGCTGGCTGAAGAAGATGATCGACAAACATCCGTAGCCGTCCCCGCGTGGGGATGAAGTGAAACCTGAATTATGCTGCTGAATCTGAAACCTATGACAGGTAGCCGTCCCCGCATGGGGATGAAGTGAAACTCAGCTCGCTTGCGAATATCTGGACACGATGGAGTAGCCGTCCCCGCGTGGGGATGAAGTGAAACAGGTTGGCATTCAGAAATGCCAGAAATGGCTGTTCGTAGCCGTCCCCGGGTGGGGATGAAGTGAAACGGCAAGTGGGCAGTAACGACTGAAAACAAAGTCGAGTAGCCGTCCCCGCGTAGGGATGAAGTGAAACCGGGAGACGATTATAATGTGGATCAAGACCAAGAAGTAGCCGTCCCCGCGTGGGGATGAAGTGAAACGCGAACTGCTGAAGCTGCAGGAATTCACTGGCAAGTAGCCGTCCCCGCGTGGGGATGAAGTGAAACTGGAATGTGTTTCGTGGACCTCACCGACAAAATCTTGTAGCCGTCCCCGCGTGGGGATGAAGTGAAACGAGGGGCAGCGGCAGTTTGACGTGAACACGGCCGTAGCCGTCCCCGTGTGGGGATGAAGTGAAACCGGGGCGAACAGCGTGGAACCCGTAAAGCTGATGTAGCCGTCCCCGTGTGGGGATGAAGTGAAACGAGGGGCAGCGGCAGTTTGACGTGAACACGGCCGTAG
>JAUNMW010000003.1:34456-51413 GCA_030537395.1 Clostridia bacterium
GTGGGGATGAAGTGAAACGAGGGGCAGCGGCAGTTTGACGTGAACACGGCCGTAGCCGTCCCCGTGTGGGGATGAAGTGAAACTACATGAACACGCCGAGAGGAGAGTGCAAATTCCGGTAGCCGTCCCCGTGTGGGGATGAAGTGAAACAAGTCCAAAAGTGGTTGTTTACCAAATATTCGGAGTAGCCGTCCCCGTGTGGGGATGAAGTGAAACGGATAACGAACTGGATCAGTTAAAGAGCGCAATTGTAGCCGTCCCCGTGTGGGGATGAAGTGAAACCGCAAAATACTGTGGTTCATCAGGATTATACCACTATGCGCAGTTAGGGGCAAGCATAAGCAATTCTTCAAATGTTTTGTGCGGGATAGTTTTTTACCATTCCAAGCATCAAAGCTGCGCGAACCAAGCTAAAATACAGTACAAATGAATGCATCAAAACGGAGGTTCGCGCAATGATCCAGGCAAAGATCAATCTTCAAGGCTTATGGCACAGCGGCCAAAGGGATAATATTGCCCATGGTATTCCGTGCGCTTAAAGCAGTATGGCGCGGGGAGAGATGAGCCTTCCCGGACAGGATACGTGCCTTTTTTCCTGAATTCATTGAAAAACTGGGCATGGAGCACTTTATGGGCAGTATACCGCACCTTTTCGGAATCGGAAATTGCATACAGCAGGCTTTTGGTCTGGAAGCCTGTTCCTGCGCCCAGGGTGATGGGCAAAGCGCCGTCAGGCAAGGGCAGCGTCGTGTATACATCCTCCCCAAACTGGGCGTCATACCGCGCGATCAGGGTTTCATGGCGCTGGCAAAGGGCCTGCTTCAGTTCCTCTAACCGATGCAGGGGAAAAACGCCCGTATCAAGTGACAAATGAAAAGCCGTTTCCGTGCCGGGACGCAGACATTCCCACAGCAAGGGCATTCTGCCTGCCTGCTGCTTGGCATCGATTGATTTGAAATCCAGCTTCCGGGCCACCACCAGCGCGTCCCGCCCGATGGGGGAAGAATCCGAAACCGCCAAGCCTTTCAGCAGATCATTCACCGGATCGTTCTCCCGCTGATTCGTTCTCTTATTCCATTTCAAATCCAACAGGCGGAGAGGAGCTTCTTCCCAGCCGACCTGCCGACTGTTGGGATAGTTGGTCATGCTTTCCAGCAGTTTCTTCCGATCCGTATCCTTCATCAGGAAAGCCAGATAGGCCGTCCGCATCGCGCCTTTGATGGCGGAACCGGGGATATAGGGCAAACCATCCGGCTGCTTTATAAAGGGCTTCAGGGTATTCATCTGATCGTCCCGGCATTCCAACAGATAAGAAACCCACGGCGCATCCTCAGCCGCTTCGATTCCATGCTGCGCAAAGAATTCCCCCAGGCTGGCCGTCGCAGGGCCTAGCAGGAAGCGTTCATACGCATCCAGCAAGCCCAGCCGATCCAGCTCGGTGATCAGACGGTTTTCATCCGGGATCAGCAGATAGGGCTTTCCTTTCAGCCTCACGCTGTTTTTCTTATTGATATCCAATGCCTGCCCTCCGCCAATAAACAGCGGGGACATGACCGTCAAATGAACCGGTATGCGCTCAATATGCAGGTATTTCATGATACATCCACCCCCATGAAGCCCGCCATGGCGCAGCGCCAGACGGGATGCGGCATATCCAGCCCCACATCCAGCATGGTTCCGCGAAAGCGTTTGGGAAACACGCTGCCAGCGCCCAGCAGAAAAACCGTATGCTTTTTATGGGCGTTGGCTGCGGGGCTGTAAGAAAAGCCGCCCCGCCGAACCAGCAGCCATGTGCCGTGGCGCAAAGCGCTGTCCAATTCATCATCCTCCGGCAAAGCGGTGCTCAGCAGCATTTGGCAGGCAGCCTGACGATTATCCAGCCCTTGGGCAAGCACTTCCGGCAGTTCGTTTTTTTCAAATACGAACTTACCCCATCCGCTGGATACCTTGCCGCCAATACCGTTGGCGGACAGAGACAGCAGCCGCTTTTCAAAGCCCTCCATGGCCTGTTCATCCGCCGATACAATCAAATAGAGACCGCAGCCGTCGGCAAATCGGAAACCCGCCAGCTGATATGGCAGCGGAAGATCATAATCCCTGCGATTCACCCGCGTTACTTCATAGCCCGTGCCAAAGGAGGTCCTCAATGACGCGGGATCGCAATTGCCATGCACAAACGCATTCAATTGGTCTATCGGAATATACGCTATCTTTTTGAGCTGCTTGCGAACGGATGGATCATCAGCCGGGATTTGCCTGTTCCAAATGCCGATGGGTTTGGGCAGATACAGCGTGTTTTCATGATAGGGAAAAGCATCGCTGAACCACAAGCGGCCATTTTTTACCCATTTGAGCAGCGCGTCCCCGTCTCCCTGCAAGTAAAGCGCAGAAAACAGCAGATCCGCGCGGAAAGCCATGCTCTGAGAGGACAGCTTATTGCCTCCGCTTTCCGCGCCAAAGTGTACCGGCGTGGTAAAACGGAGCTTATAAACAATCCGCGGCATAGTTGCTCACATCCTTGAAAATTTCGGCGATTTCGTCTGTCTTCACGGGGAAGGAATCATCCAGCGCTTCAAACGAGAACTGATCCAGCGCAACCCGCCCATAGCCACGGGTGCCGCTTCCGCCAAGATAATCCATTTGCAGCAGACGGCACGCTGTGGACAGCGTTTGCATATCTGCCAGGATCTCGCCGGGGTTTTCAGCCGTATAGAACCAGACCACCTTGAATTTCGCGCCGCGGACGACCCGTTCAATATGGCGGGGATTGGCGATGGAGGTGCTGCGGGTAATGAAGTTTTCCGCTTTATCCTCTGTGATGCCGCCATGGGCCAACAGCGCAGCGGCATTTTGCAGGAACATATCTGAAAACTGCAATCTGGCGGTATGAGGATTGCCGTCCTTTCCCTTTGGCGTGCCGAAAAGACGGCTGATTTCTTCCGTATCCGACTCGCAGCCTTTCAGGACATAGCTGCCCGCCGGCAAAGCGCTTTTAGCAAGAAGCGTACGCATTTTTCCTTTCAGGCTGGAGCCTGGAATCATGGGATACCCTGTATATGGGTCCCGGATCACGGGGCTGTCCATTGCGCCGATGGCGGAAAAGCCGCCACCCGCGCCGATATGCAGGCCGGTCGCTACGGTTAATTCAGCGGTAATCTTCAATTTGCTATACATATCATTTCCTCCATCCCGTTATTTCTCATCCTTGGTGTACCCGGTAAAGCGTCCATAGGCCACCAGCGCTTCCAGGTAATGATAGTAGCGGATCAACTCGCTTTTTCGATCCTCAACGCCGAACAAGAATTCCCGCATCTCCGTCTTGTCTACAAATCTCTTTACATCTCTGTCGCGTCCGCACTCATACACGATACGCACTCTGGCAGTCCGCAAAGCGTCAATTTGCGCGGCGGTCAGCTTATCGCCCTCCATGCGCAGGCTTTCATTGTATACTTCTGCGAACAGATTGAACAGATTGCGGAGCTTGGTGGTGGTAATCGGCTTGATCCGCCGATCTGCGTCTATTTCTGCTTTCAAATCACTGATATTCTTTTCAGCCAAATCCACGTACTCCTCCGGCAAAACTTTCGCCGTGTGGTCAACGGTGATTGACGATACAGGACGGCTGTTTGCGGAAGCCGCAGGACGGCCAAAATCCGAAGTGGCCGGTTCCGGGTTTGGCTGAGGGCGATTGCGATAGTTATCGTAAGGACTGAACCCGCTTTTTTTACTCATTGCTTATTACCTCCCTGTGAAGATAGATGTAAAGCTGTATTGCCACTTGCAATTGCTGATTGTGCGTAGAATTCAACGCCCATTCGTATAAACAGTGGGAAACGGTGTCGTAATTCTCACCTGCGCCTTTGGGCTTGTGCCGCGCAAGCAAATAGGCTAACCGAGCGACGGCAATGGGGTCGCTGTCGATGGAGCGCATCAGTTCGAGCACGTGATACAGGAATGTGTTTCCTTTTTCCTCATGTTTGCAAAGAGATTCAATGCTGGGAAGCATTTTGCCAAGAATGGTTTCTGTATATTCTTTCCATGAGAATGACCAGGCTGGATCAAACAGGCAAATCGAATCCTTCCCAGGCGTTTGCTTCGCCTGATCTTCCAACTCAGCGCAGTATGCGGCCATATGGCGAATAGGTTCAGTGAAGCCAAATATGCCAAAGCCTCCGCTGATGGATGCTTTGCCGTGGGTATAGGCACAGAAAGCGTCATGAATGACCAATGCAGCGTCCAATACATCGTTCCATGCGCCAATCAGGAACAGATCGTCTCCTCCGGAATAGACAACAGAAACATATCTGGAATGAGCGCTGCTCACCGAACAATCCGTTTTTTTGAAGGCAATCAGATCATTGATCTGGTACTGGAAGAATTGCGTCAGGGCAGCGGACAGTGTACTGTAGCGTACCAATGACGCCTTGGAATACGGATGCTCTGAATCAGCGGCATAAAATCCGGAAGCGAACATGCTGCCCAAATTATCCACATCCATCCGAAGCAGGCCCAAACGTTTGATTCCTTCGGAAGAACTGCCCAGCATTTCAAAAGTCACCGGCTCATTTGCCGAAGGTTGATAATTCCCGATATAAAGCGGATAGCCGCCATGCGCTTCAGGCATGTTCACGTTATAAACACGCAAGGGATGGGCTGCGTTTTCCAGGGCACAGAGGCCCAAATCATTGCCGCCTGGAAGGGAAAGGAAAGGTTCTGCCGGAGATTCTTGAACGGCAAAACGCAAATTTGATTTGTTCAGCAGCAGAGCAAACTGTTCAAAACGGAGACAATCGGCGCATACATACTCGCCGTCCCGTTCTGTCAAATGGCTTCCGTTGCCGCAGATGACGCATTCTCTTTCGTGATCTTCTTCCCGGCTGTTAAACGCCCGCAATTCATCGGCGCAGTAACGCTTTAGCTTTCTTTCCGAAATCATAGCTGATGTTTTTCGGAAGAGCGCGGGAAAACAGTCCGTATCTCCATGCCACGAAGCGAATTCCTGCAGGGAGGCCGGCGCATATCCTCTGGCGAGATACAACGCCGTGCCAAAATGCTGCTGCAAAAAACGGTTTGCCTGTTCAATGATACCGTCGGCAGCCTGCAGCATCCCCGGCTGGTTGGCAAGCAATAAATGAGCCTTTCCTCCGCCGCAATAAATCAGATTCAGGCGCGATAAACCGCATGATTCCAGGATCATATCCGCCACATGCACCATCAGGATGTTCAAATAGAATGAGCGGGTCTTCAGCCCTTTCAGCGCGCCTTTGTTGCCGATAGAATACAAAAAGGCCTGAATTCCGGATAGATCAATGGAATACAGCATCAATTCTTGCTGGTCAGCCTTTGGAGGCGTTCTTTCGAGGCAGCAGAAAATCCCTGCCAGAACCCGGCTGTGTTCATATAGCGGGATATCGCCGCTTTCAAAGGGCATGGCTAACTGCCCTAATTCCTTTTCAGCTCTTTGAAGGAGTTCGTCCAGCGGTGTATGCTTATCCAGCTTTGTCCAATATGATATCTGGTTGGACAGATTCAGATTTATTTTTTCCTGCGCATCCAATTCTTCCGCTTTACAGATGCCTTCGTTATCGGTATTTGCTGCTCGCAGAGAAGAAAAGATACTGCGTGTTTTCATTACGGAACGGTTTTGAAGAAGCTTCTCATTGCTGTCCAGTATATCCGAAATGGAACGGAAAACCGCTTCGCTTTGCGAATACTCCGTTTGATGGCAACATCGGCGCAGATTAAATATGATCGCCTGCCGGAATACTTGGGCTATATCCTTCATCAAGTAACCTCCTTTGCAATACTGCGGCGTTTTGTTCTGGGTGAAAAGTGTTCATATTCAGTTTCAAGCTTTGCAATCAGACATACTATAAACCCCGTAAGACTTTTTGTGAAATGTCATCATTGCGTCTCTTAGTGCTTGGGGACTCACAATTTCGATGGTGTCAGGCTCAAATCGCCGAAAATACAGCAATACCTGGCTTTTTGAACAGGTGAAGTAATATAGGCTTGAGCCGTCCTCACTTTCAATCCTGCTGTATTTGGGCCGTCCATGATAAATCCGGTTGTATTGCAGTTCTCCTTTCCGGCTCAGTTTAACACAGATTTCTTCATCATCCGTTATAACAAATTGCGGGGCAAATTCTTTCATGCGATCACAGCATTTTTTTACTTCATCCGACACTGCTTTTGTGCCCATTCCCCGGGTCAGCCTTGATATTCTGTTCAAGCGATAAGTGGCAGGCTGCGGCTTGCCGGTCAGTGGATTGATTTCTTCACACAGAAGATAGTTGAACATTTCCTCTTCACCGATCGCCAAGCAGTAAGGGATCACATGATGCACATTCTTATCATTCCAGATGGTCATGAAATTGATTTCCTGCTCTTTCCTGCAAGCCTCCTGAAGGAATTGATATGCATCGTGGAACACGATTTGTTCCCGTTCGCTGAAGGGCTTTTTGCAATAGGCCATCAGCATCCTGCAAAAGAATCGAGATATTGAATCATCTCCCGCAGCGGTTCCGCTGGCAACGGCATGAATCAGAGGAGCTGTTTCGTTGGTAGGCTTAAGAGACAGTCGGGTCGGCTTCGCGCCTTTCTGCCGTGGAATTTCCGGTAGAATTATTTCTTTCAGGATGCGATTGGCTAAATCGGCTTTTTCTTGTTCTTTCAAATTTGTTTGGGCCATTTTCTCCATTAGAAGATCATAAGTTTTTTTGTTTTCTTGTGAATACAAATCAAAATACCCACATAGAAGCATGCTAAGAAAGTGATTGAAGTTTACAGTCCGCTTATCTTTTTTGTACACTTCAAACAGCAAAGCATCATTATGGAGTTGTATCCCGATTTCAACAGGTACATAGATATTTATTTTCTCCAATTCACTCATTTTTCACTCGCATCCTTCGGAACTTGCCCCCAAAAGGGGCCGCATTTTTCATCGCATGTTAAGTATACACCATGTTTTTCCATTAGAAAAGGGGTCAAGAAGAAAAATAAAGTACTTCTTTTCTCATTTGAGGAATTATGATATATATACTGTGCAAATCAAAACAAGGAGGCAAAAGCGGAGGGTAACCAATCGTTGGGTCTATGGGTCAAGTATTGAAAGCATTCTCCTTCTCGAGTTCGTAGAATACACCGCTTCCCCAGCGGCTTCGTTCCTTCAACACATTGCTGAACACAATTGGAAAGAGAGGGTACAAAGATGAACAATGTAATGAAAGGCATGCTTCTGGTTCTCATGATCCTGTATATCGTTTCCCCGCTTGATGCGTGCCCTGGGCCATTTGACGATCTGGTGGTTTTGTTCATCGGATTGGCTGCTCAAAAAAAACTGGGTGGGTAAGGCTGGAAAGCAGAACTCATCGTCAGTCTTTTGAGTAAAGCAATCTTGAGTTCACGTTTTATCCTTGGCCTGAAAACAGTAACTCGTTCCCATTATACACTCGATCTTCCAATAACTGAACGATATTACATTTTTTGTTTACCCGAGCACAGGGGTACGGTCAGTAGTGGAAACCAATACTACTCATAGAATCCTTATATTTTCATGTTAATTACATCATTTCTCATCGCAAAAACGGATGAGCATTCGTTTGAATACAAGTATCCCCCTACCAAACTCGACAGGGGATGTACTTAAGAAACAATTGTTATTAACATTCGTTTTGATACTGATCAAGGATCAGTGCTATCGTTATCCATGTAGAAGTCAGAGCCACCAAAAGGGCTGTCAACGGTGAAGCCAGATACATCACCATATAAGTCTTGTCCACACAACGGATTAGGAACGGAATAAGCCCTTGTGCCGTTGGAACCATAGTAGTTCTTACCGCCAAAGGCAGAGTCTACGGTGTATCCCGTTTCCCCATTTATACCATGGAAGTCTTCGCCACCGCCGATCCCAGGCACAGAATGACCAACCAACTTACCGTTTTCATCATAAAAGTCTGATCCACCGAAAATACTTTTCACGCTGTAATACTTCTTTTTCATTGTGTTCATCTCCAGTATATTGATTCGTTACAAGGAAGGCAAACCCCTTTTCATTTTTGAAAAAGCGATTAATTGAGCATTCTCTTGATAAAAGATCATGAAAATGATAAAATACGGTGATCTTTTTAGTGAGAGGGATGAAGACGATGATGAAAATGAATAGGATGAAGAAGACGAATAACCGCATCTCAGTATTAATATAACGAGGAATGATAAAAATGGACGATATGACTGTAGCTCAAAGAAGTGCTAATATGTCGCATATTCGATCCACAAATTCGAAGCCGGAAGAAATAGTCTCCAAGTATCTTTTTGCAAAAGGTTTTCGCTATAGAAAAAATGACAAAAGATATGCAGGTAAGCCGGATCTAGTATTTCCTAAATACAAAACCATGATATTTATCAATGGCTGTTTCTGGCATTGTCATCGGGGTTGCAAGTATGCAGCTACTCCAAAGACCAATACAGATTATTGGCTTCCAAAGCTGGCAAGAAATGTGGAGCGTGACGAGAGAAATCACAAAGAACTATTACAGGCTGGATGGAACATAATCATAGTATGGGAATGTGCTCTGCGTAAAGAATATAAGGATAAGTCCCTCGAAACGCTTGTTGATAAGTTGTTGAATCCAATGGCAAGTATTCAGGAAATCTCATGTTAGACAAAGGCGGCATTATTTGAATGAATAGAGCTTACTATTTCAATACTATCCAAAGCTTCCTAAATGAGAGTGTTGACGCAGTATTAGGGAGATTACTCATTTCAGATGAGTTTGAAACGAGCGATTTGCAAAAAAGCGCATGGCAAAAAAGAGATTGTGATACTGCAAAATGAGCTTGCGTCTTTTTCTGATGGAAGCATGCTTATCGAGTGCTGTTAACAAGAGCAAGGCAAGGATTAGCTATCTTTGTCCCTGAAGGTGAATCACCAAACGTTGATCCCACAAGAGATTCTTAGCTTTACAATGCAATATATCAATACCTTTGCGATTGTGGAATAAAATCGCTTTGAAATATAAGACGAATATTCGGGAAATTTACAAATTGACCCGAATATATTTTTTAAAATTTTGCGCTTCGTTCATTAAAAATATGCACTATAAATATTATATTTAATAAATATCATTGACATTTTTTAAATATCAGTTTATAATAAGAAATGTAAATGAAAAGGAGGGATAGCATGAACACTTCAGAGGAAACAAAAAGAGAGAAATTTGTACGTTTAGCTGAGAATCGTACCAACAAAATATTGAACATGATTCAACTCTTGGGCAATCTATCTAGTCCTAGCACATACGAGTATACTCAGCAGGATGTTGAAAAAATATTTACTGCTATTGAAAATGCTTCAAAGGAAGCAAAAAAACGCTTCAACAAAGTAGAAGCGAAGAATGCCAGCCGCTTTACTCTGGATTAAGCAGGAGGAAGAAACATGTCTATCTGGGAATTTCCATCGAACAACAACGGTCAGATTTATGGTATTGGGGACTCTGGTGTTGAAACATTCCTTGGTACTCCAATCCGGTCATTGGCCCGTGAGATTTGCCAGAATTCTTTGGATGCGACATTAGGTAATGGCAAACCTGCTCGTGTGTCTTTTTCGACATTTACTGTTTCTACTGATTCTTTACCTGATATTGATGGCCTTCGTACTGCTTTTCAACGTGCTCTTGATTTTTGGAGTCTTCAGAATAGCGACAAAACCAAAAAGTTCTTTAGAAACGCCCTCTATGTTGCGGGTAAAGCCACAGTAACTTGTCTTCGTATCAGCGACTTTAATACTAGCGGGTTGACTGGTTCTGATAAATTGTATAATTCTCCATGGTGCAACCTTATCAAATCCTCAGGTGCATCTGATAAGAGCAGTTCCAGTGGAGGATCATTTGGTATTGGTAAATTTGCTCCTTTCGCGTGTTCATCATTCAGAACTGTTTTTTACAGTACTATTGATAGTGAAGGTCATGCCGCCTATCAGGGTGTTTCCCGCCTTACAAGTTTCGACTTGGGCGGTGGTGATATCTCTCAGGGCATCGGCTATTATGGCGGGGACCGTTGTACTCCTCTATTCCTTTCCAAATCACTGGATCCTGATTTTTCTCGTTCTTTAGATGATAGCGGTACAGATATCTTCATCTTGGGATTTGAACACGATGACACCTGGAAAGACGATTTGATCGTGTCTGTACTCGACAGTTTTCTGCTGGCTGTTTACAAAGATAATCTGATCGTCGATGTAGATGGAATTATTATTAGCCAAGCGACATTGCCTGATCTCATGACCGTGTACGCAGCAAAGTTTGAAGAGAATGCTGATAAATATTATGCTGTGCTCTCCGCAGCGGATGAAAAGGCCAAGTCGTTTGAAACTGACATTGCAAATATGGGTAAAGTCACTTTGAAGATGATGATAGAGCCTGGTTTGCATCGCAAATGTGCTATGATCCGCAAGACTGGCATGAAGATTATGGATGGTGTTGGTTTTTCTTCCACCATTCCTTTTGCAGCTGTATTGTTTGTTGAAGGCGAAAAACTCAACGAATATCTTCGAGCTTTGGAGAATCCACAGCATACGAAATGGGAACCAGAACGCAGCGATAATAAGTCTGCTGCAAGAAGTGTAATTAAAGCCATCAGAAAATTTGTCTCCGATTCATTGATGGCTATGCAGCAGTTAAACGCGCGAGAGTCTATTGATCCATCTGTTGGTGAATTCCTTGCTTACATTGAGGAAAAAGAAAATGAGAACAAAAATGAAGAACGCCAGGAAGCCGTCACAGATACAATCAAAACAGTCGAGCTGAAACCAATAACGATCCATAAGCCGACCACTTCTAATCTTGGATCAGACGATGGTACAGGTGAAACTACTATTGATGATGATCAGGGAGATATCGTCGAAGAAGGTCCTCCAGGTGATGGCTCAGGCGGTCAGAATGGAGAAGGCAGCGGAGGAGGAGACGGCGGAGGACTGTTTGAAGGTGAAGGCAACGGCCCTAATCCTGGGGAAAATGTTGGTCCTAATCCCACTGAGCATCGAAAGAGCGCAATTCGGGTTCGTCCCGCAAGTGAACGCCAGTGGTGCTCCAATAAGGATAAGGGAGAATATGTTCTCATCTTTAAGTCATCAATCAACGCTGAAAATGGCACTATGAAAATTAAGCAGTCTGCTGAAAGTGGAAGCTACGATGCTGATCTTATTGATGTCAAGTGTGACCAGGAGGGTATTACATTTGATGGCAATGTAATCAAAGGCTTGACCTTCAAAGCCAACAAACCTACCAAGCTTATATTAACAATAGACTATCATGACTATGCGTCTTTGGAGGTTGAAGCATATGGTCATAAGATATAAGATGTTTCCTTACCCTGTACTTACCGAATTTACTGATGATTATGTAGGCAGCAAATTTGATGTGACTATCGAAGAAATGCAGCATGGTTATGATCGTCGTCTTTATTTCAATGTCACGTTGAAAAATGACACGCTCCTACAGCTCATCAAAGATGGCAAGGCAAATTTTGTCTATCACCTTGAATGCTCCCAGACAGGTTTTCGGAAGGCAGTTCAAACAAAAGACAAAATCAGTGATATTGTGATATCCCACAAGGATGTATGCGGTAAGCTTCAGATTTGTCCTTTCATAGTTGCTGCTGAAGATATTCAGAATTTTACCAATCCTTCTTTTCATCCCGATTATGAAGGAGTAAGTTTTAACATAGAAGCTGGATGTATACTAGCCATAGCAAATCCAAGAGAGATCAATATTATCAAAGAAATCGATGACCTGCTGAGGATACCTTCCATTTTTTCCATTGTGCCAAATTACGATTCGTCCGTAACATTTATGACAATTGAGATATCTCAGCCCCGAATCGTTATCATGCTGCCTCAAAATGATTACAGCACCTATGGTCTAATTGATTCAGGCATGATGATGAGCGATACCCTAAATGCTATGGCAGTTGTTCCCGCGCTGATCTATGCATTGGATGAAGTAAAAAGAACACCCGCGCAGGAACGTTATCATTTCGAAGATGACGGATGTGTCTGGTACATGACAATAAAAAAAGTATTATCCGAGAAGTTCAACTATGACATTGCTTCAACAGATTTTGACTCGGCAAATACTGTTGAACTGGCCCAGCGGCTTGTTGAGGAGCCTATTCACAAGGCACTTGAAACAATAGCATCTATCGGTGCTGCAACGAATGGAGATGAGAACTAATGAAACTCTATCTAGTTGAAAGTACTAGTTTGGATGCTCTCAAGCAAAACCTTCCTTCTCTCCTGACGGAATTCAACCAGGACAATTGTGACTGGATCGAAGAAAAGCTTGGAAAGTCGCCATTTATTGCAACGAAGTTTCCTGAAATTCCGCAGTTCTCTTTGGATATGACTGCAGAAGATCCGTCCAAAGCTGATGGTAAAAACGCAGAGATTGTTTATGAGAACTTGAAATTTTTAAGCGATTCTCAAGCTACCGATGAGCGCTTCTGGGCAGCGCTTTGCCTGCGGGAATATTGGCCGTTTGTTCGATACCGTTGGAGTTTTGAAAAGAAAGGCATTACAGTAGCAAACATCGAACAGCATGTATTTTTCGGATATGGCGGCCGTCGTTCATTGACAAGAAATACCATGTCTCGCTTGTGGTGGGTAGCAAGATTTACTGTTGATCCTGACCCCAATTCCGATGACCCTTATCGTCTTACTCGATTTGCTTGCGAGAATGCCGACACTGTGATGCATGCCATGGAACGGAACACTTCCAACAATCGAGCCATTAATCGGGCTTTCCTGAGTGCAATTTTAGATGCCAGGGACAAAGAAGGTCTCATAATGAACACAGACATCATTGGCGAACTGGCAATATACCTGAACCTGCTAGGAGGAACCTATATCCTCGATTGTCTACCAGAGCAAGTAATTTATGATAAGATCATAGCCAAAGCTCGAGAAATAGATAGACGGCAAAAAGAGAAACTCTCGCAGAAAGCAGAAGCAAAACAGAAACAACCAGCATCAACAAACACTGAGAAAAAAACTGCAACATTAACGGAGAATAAAAAAGCTGCGCAGTCAAAAAGCTTTCGATCCTTCGTTGAATCGCTGTCAAGAAAACATCGTAAACGGTGATAAAAAGCTGATGCACTTCATGAGATGCATCAGCTTTTTATTATTCACCCATTGCTTTAATCAATTGAACTGCAATGGCTGCTGCTAGAATTGGTGGAACAGCATTTCCGACTTGCTGGTATTGTGAGTCTTTTGTTCCCTCAAATACATAACTGTCAGGGAAGGTTTGCAGGCGTGCTGCTTCACGAATGGATATGGCTCGATCACGTGTCGGATGAATCCACATTGATTTTCTGACATTTACAACAGTACTAGAAGGCTGATCATAGATCAGTCGCATGTAGATCGTATTTTGAGTTCGCGCTGCATTGCTATATGTAGTCTTAAGCGAAGGATCAAGATCATGAAAATTCTGCCCAGACTTCAATGCCGAAAACCGTGCAAGAGCGACATCGGTAGTATCAGTGCAGATGTGGTTGTACAGCATACTTCCGCGCAGTTCTTTTGCCAGGTCACTGAGATCATCACGATGCGGGAGCGGGATTCCCTTGTCCGTCATTTCTGTGAACGGCTCTATATCTTCAATATCAGAGATAGCCTCTCTAACAGTACGTCTTGTGAAGAGGAATTCTGCTACTGGAGCTGGAGGCATAAATATTCCTGGCTGATCTGCAGCCAATCCAACTATTATGTAGCGTTCCCTGTTTTGCGGGGCACCATAGTCTGCAGCGTTGTATAACTGTTCTGTAATTGTGTACCCAAGCCTATCTTGCAAGACTCCTCTGATATAATCCAGTACAGCGTATGACTTAACGCATGCAACGATAGCGCCATTGTCAGTTTCATATCCATAAACATGGATGCTGTAATTCTTGATCTCCTGAAGCCGCTCGAGCATGCGTTGTGCAAACAAAGGTTTTTTAATCAGATCAATCAGCACTGAGAATTCTTGCTTTTGACCATTTATGTATTTGAGCAAGGTCTCTGCCATGATTCGCTCTGCAGCAATTATTGGATCATTATCCTCTGCAGCAAGCATATTTGAGAGTTCCGACAAAAGATACTTTTTGTGCTTTTCAATAGCCTTATCGAATTTAGCTTGATTGATCCGATACCGATAAAGCACAGTGAAGACTGTAACTCTTCTGTCAGTCCATTTCTCGATTTGGTTTGTATCCATACTCTGGACCATTTCTAAGGCTCCCGCGAACTGTGCATCTGCTGGAAGCAATTCGAGTTTGTCTTCGCGGAGATTGAAACCCTGTAGTCCAGGATCAGCAAAATCGCTTTCGTCAACAATGAATCTATGGACTTGAGAACGAAGCATTGCAACGTTCTCCATTAGAAATGCTCTTGGCCTTAATTCGCAGATGCAGCGGACAAACTCTTTGACAAGGCGATTGTTCATGCTGATCATCGTAGTGTGCTGCCGATTGGCATTTGAAAAACCCTGGCAGGGAGGACCTCCGATTACCAAATCAATAGCACCAAATGCACTCTTGATTTCGTCATAGTCAATATCCTGAACATCCTCATAAAAATACCGTACAGCAGGATGATTTTTACGGTATGTCTTTCTGGCGTTTGGGTTTTTTTCAGCTGCAGCAACAATGCGTATTTGTCCTGTACGCTCAAAACCATAGCTGAGGCCGCCAGCCCCCGCAAACAGATCAACAGTGGTAAGCAACCTCAACACCTCCCTCCGAGCATAACATGCTAAATAAATATTTTAGCACAAATCCCTGTTGTTGTCAAAAGCGCAAGAACCATAGTTGTGTTATCATTTGGAAAAAGCATTGTGTTTACAGTGCTTTGAGGATGAATGTGAACTCTATTTGATCATTCCATCATTTTAATGTACTTGTATACTGTCGGCCTTGAAAGAGAGCATATCCTTGCAAGCTCCGTTACATTCATTGAGCCATTAGCATAAGCAGGATAATACTTGATAAACACAGCGGGCAGGTCGGCTTTAGTAGTTGGTCTTCTTCCAATTTGCTTTCCCTTGGCTCTTGCATTTGCCATGCCTGACCGTACACGCGCACGAATCATGGAAAGCTCCAATTCGCTGAACACGCCTGCCATTTGCAGGAAAGCCATGCTCATTGCGTCGATATTTCCATTACGGCAGTCAATGGTGACGCTGTTCAGGATTTCCAGCCGCAGATGCTTTTCCTTGATGGTGTTCAGGATTTCACATAGTTGTTGAGTGGAGCGGGAAAGGCGGCTGACCTCTGTAACAATCAAGGTGCTGTTGGGCTCAATGTGTTCCAGCAGAAAATCCAATTGCGGTTTAACCTTCGCGTCACCATGGACACGTTCACTTATAATTTCAGTAGCGCCAGCCGCTTTCAGTTCCCGAACCTGCCTGTTTATATCCTGCCCCTTTTCCTCTGCCAGAGAAACGCGGGCGAAGCCGTAAATCTTACTCATATCGTTTTCCTTTCTGTAAATTCAAAGGTCTAAGGGTGGTTTTACACTTTTCACCCCTTGAAAACCCCGATTTTGCGTCTTTTCTGCGAAACCTTCCGCTGTAATAGAAAACAGATGTTTTAATTTACGCTGTCTATGAACCATTCGCGCCCACCGTGATAGCCAAATAATTCAGAGTGGCATTTTTCCCAAGCCATATGCTCCCTTGCGTGCTTTTCATTGCCATACTCATATTCATAAACGTTTTCACCCTCATAAACTCTGACAATGTATACCATACCAACTGCTCCCTTCCAGCCCTTGCAGGGGGATTACTCCCCCGCAAGTATGTAATTCACAGCTTTGTCCGCTTTGCTTGCTGCGCTCACGATGAACCGCTTGTCATTCTTTAGGGCTTGGAGCCAGTTTTGAACATAGGCGGCGCTGTTGCGGAAGGATTTCGCGGTTTCCAGCCCTGCGTGATTGACAAGGGCGGCTGAGCCGATTTCAGCGACCAATTCTTCTTTGCTGTATTCTTCGCCGCCGAAGTTCGCCGTGGTGTCCAACCGTGCCAGCCGCTTCATGTGTCCCGTGCTGTGAACCATTTCATGGAAGGCTGTGCCGTAGTATTCAGCAGTTTCGGTGAATTGCTTCATCATCGGAAGCACAATGCGGTCAGTGGCGGGCTGATAGAAGGCGGCGTCCCCTTCGCAGTGTTCCAGCGTTACGCCTTCCCGCTTCACATATTCGGTGATGATGGCTTCGGCGGCTTCGTCAGCTTTCGCGGGATGGGCGTTTTCCGTGGTGTGCTTGGCGGTGATTCCCTCGCACTGGTCAATATGGAACACATTATAGTATTTCAGGAAGGGCACTTCCTTTTCTTCGTCGGTCTCTTCATCCTTCATGGTTACGAATTTCCAGAAGACCACGAAACGGGATTTTTCACCCTTGCGGACATAGCCGCCTTCCTGCTGGACTTGCTTAAAGGTCAGCCATTCGCCAGATTTGCCCAAGAGCATTTGGTTCAAGAGGCTGTAAGGCTTGCCCGTGGTGTGGCTGATTGCGGAACCAGCCGCCATCCAAGGCTTTCTCCATGGGATGATTCCTGCTTCCATTTCCTGAATCATGCGGTCTGTGATTACAGCGTAAATATCCATTTTTTCTGCTCCCTTCTCTTGTGGGGGAGCATGGGTTGTGGTAGAATATCCATGCTCCCCGATGGTTGTTTGTCGCTTCCGTTGGTGGGTATTTGGCCGGATGCTGTGGTAGGTGTCCGGCTTTTCAGATGATTTTGAACGGGCGGGTCACGATGGTTTTATAGTATCCATCCAACGCGTCACCAAGTACTTTTTTCAGTGCAGTGGTATCCATGCGGCGGGAAACGGTTTCTTTCCAAGTGACTTTCCAAGGGCCTGCGACCATCGTTTCTTCATCGCCCATATAGGCTTTGATTTCATCGGTGATGGC
>JAUNMW010000394.1 GCA_030537395.1 Clostridia bacterium
GGCTCTTCCGCAGGTTCCTCGGCGGGAGCTTCGATGATTTCTTCCACAGCCTCGACCACTTCGTTGACTACGGTCTCGTCCAGATCCTCGGCCAGGGCCGGGATGGAGGACAGCACCATCAGCACTGCCAGCAGAAGGGCGATAACCTTGCTCATCTTCCTTTTCATTGAAGTTTAAACCTCCTTCATCTTTCAAAAGATGGAATGATTTGATGTTTACGCCTTTATTATAGACGCGGGTGGTTACAAAATCGGTAAAACCTGGGAAGCTGAAAAATTTTTTTCAAGAAATTTTTTTAACCCCTCTCGTTCCGCCCCCCAGGGGACTGATTCTGTGATGCAGGGCAATTTTGCGGCTGGCATACTCTTCATAAAACAGCTGCTCCATTCGCTCCATCACCATGCTGCCCGTGCTGTAATTCACTGTTGGCAGCAGCATCGCGTAAATGGTAGGGGAGAAGCGCGTGATGATATCGCCTTTGCGCAGGTGTCTTCGCATGATCTCCTGCAGGCCCGCCATGGCGCTTTCCCGTATGACGGGGGACATTTCATCGCCCCCGTCCTCGGGGTTTACCACCATGATCACCCCAAGGAACATGGTGGAGCCCAAGCGCTCCAGATTGCGCATTTGGATGTTGTATATTTCCTTAAAGGCCGTGTAATCGCAGAAGAATGGGCCGCTGCGCTCGTTCTCCCGCTCCAGCAGCTCGTTCCGGATGGAATCCAGATTGAAGTGCAGCGTCTGCCCGGCGGCAGCCAGTTCCTTGTAACAGGATTGCAGATCCTCGCTTGGCTCGGCATCCAGCAGGTTTTTATTTAATGTAACCACCCGCCGGTATTCAGCCTGCGCATCGCTCAGCCTGTTCAGGCACACCATGGCGCGCATCAGCTCGATCCGCATAAAATCGTCCAGCTCATCCAGCTCCAGCACCCGGCGGCAAACCCGCACGATTTCGTTGTATTCCTCCGCTTCCTTTAAATAGGTAACGTAGGCGTACATGGATTCCAAATACTCGCGGTGCAGCCAGCTGGATTGCATTTCGCCGTTGACCATGTCCCCGGTCTGGTACAGATCGCCGCGGTAAAGCTCCAGCACCCTTCGGTACTTTTCGCCCTTCTCCGCGTCGGGAAGCAGCTCCTTCAGTTCCCGGATCAGGGCCGTCAGCTCGATCACATCCACATGCACCCGGGGGATGCTGTTCCAGCTGTAGCCCCCCGGCTCGGACCGGACGCAGGCGCCCAGCCCGTCCGCCGCCTCGTTCAGCGCGGCCCGCAGCCGACTTACCGTTGTCTTCAACGAACCTGCGGAATTTACGTTGCGCTTGCCGGCCCATAATTCCCGAACCAGACGCTGGGTGGAAACCGGCTTGCCGTTTTGCAGCACCAGGTACGTGATCAGACTGACGGCTTTCCTGCTCTTGATTTCCAGAAACTCCGTCCGCTGGCCCGTATCATCGATGGCTTTGATATCGAAGCCGCCCAGTAATTGAATCTCTATCCGCTGTGTCACCTGCATCCCTCCCTTCATTATGGAAATGCCGCTTTGCGGGCTTTCTCCTGCGGCGCGCAGCCCATGGGGGAGAGCGCCGCGGATGGGAAAGGCAGCCAAAATGCTTTGATCTTCCTTCCCTTCATTGATACGTTTTCCGACGGAAAATGGCAGTTTGCAGCTTTTTGTGCTCTTTTGGGGCACGCAAATGCGCTTTTTACTCGCCGTTTCCTTAAAACTTTCGTGATAATCTTTGGCGTTTGCCATATTTTACCGCTGCATAAAAGGGGTAAAATTCTCGCTATTGAAGAGCCAAGTTCTCATTTTTGGCTACACAAATAGTTGGGCCTACAAACAGCCATCACATATAATAGCACAAAATGAATTTTTTGTAAACCAGTCAATTACTAATGATTCCCGTTATTTGTCCATTTTTTATGACTTTATTT
>JAUNMW010000395.1 GCA_030537395.1 Clostridia bacterium
GGTGTTCGATTACTGTGTGTCCCTGGAGCTGATTTCCCTGCCGGAGGGCATGGAAGCAAAGCGGGTGGAAGGCGGATGGTGGGTGGCTTATTATCCCGACGATCAGCTGTTCCGGGGCGATAACGGGGATACCGGTCATGAAGACTGGGATGGCTCCTTTTGGAAGCCCAATGAGGGCGTCCGGCTGGTGAATCACGGCGAAATGATCCCCCTGTATGAAAAAGAAGAGGACGAAACGCCCATGGGCTATCTGCTGGACGGCATGATCCTGGAAATGACGGCCTTTTCGGATCATCGGGCGTGTGTGCGCAGCCGGATGCGGTATGACAGCAGCATTGGCTGGGTGGATTTGGCCTATACGGAATACCTTCCGCCGGAAACCTTCTTTTCCTGGGATGAAATCAAGGTGCCCCGGGAGGTTTCCGTGTGGACGGGGCAGATTCCGGCCCCGGGCTATGAAATGTATCCGGAAAGCAAGGTGTTTTCCCCGGCTTATGATCCGGACTTTTACGTGTTCGGCCCCTTCGTTCTCTTTGGGGAGGATATGTGGCACGGCACGGACGCTTACGCCTGCCGCATTCAGGATGTGGAGCTGACCCGGTACAAGGACAGTAGGGACGAGGAATACGGCGTGCTGTGCGGCGAAAAGCCCTATGACTGGGTCCCCCTGCTGGATGGGCCCGGGGGAGAAACGCTGATGGAGCTGTACGGCGGCACCCAGGTGAGGATCCTGTCGGAGGATGGGGATGGATACCGGGTGACCACCGGACTGGATACGGGCTGGGTGGCCCGAAATTATGTCATTATTATACCGGAAACACAGGAGGGGGAAAAATGAAGATGAAGAAATTGCTTTGCATCGTGCTCGCATGCCTGCTGGCAGCAGTGCCCGCTTTGGCGGAAAACCCGGACACCGGCTCCTGGAGCCAGATCAACCAGGCCGTCAGCCGGAAGGAGGGATGGCAGCGGGTGGTATCGGAAGAGGATGAGCGGTTCCAGTTGGGTGATATTACGCCCTTGGAGGGCAGCGAGGGCTTGTATATCGCCGCATATGGCGCCTACCCCAGCATGGATGGCAGCACCGTATGCGTGCCCATGGCCATGGAGCTGGCCCGGCAGTGGCTGAACTTAGAGGAAGGGGACATGAACGGTTTCGTGAACTTTTCCACTACGCCCTATGCTTATGACCGGCTGATCCAGGGAAAAGCCAATCCCCTGTCCACCATCAAAAGCCAGGGCGTCATGATGGACGATACTCACCCTATCGATTTGATATTGGCCACCTATCCCAACGCGGATGAGCGCCAGGAGGCGGCCGACGCGGGGGTGGAGCTGGTGTACGTGCCCTTCTGCTATGACGCCTTCGTGTTCCTGGTGAACGATCAGAACCCGGTGGACAGCCTGACCGTGCGGCAGATTCAGGAAATCTATGCGGGAAACGTGCTGTCCTGGAGCCAGGTGGGCGGGGAAAACCGGGTGGTGGACGCCTATCAGCGGCCCCACGGCAGCGGCAGCCAAACCGCCATGGAGGAAATGGTGATGAAAGGGGCCCCCATCATGCGGGCCAATGAAAACTTCATTTCTGACGGTATGGCCGACGCCGTGCAGCAGGTGGGCAATTATTCCAACGGCCAAAGCGCCATCGGGTACAGCTATCTGTACTATGTGAACGCCCTGGTGGAAAGCAGCGGCGTGAAGGTGCTGGCCGTGGACGGGGTGACCCCCGACGATGAAAATTTGCAGTCCGGCGCGTATCCCTTCACGGTGAATTATTACGCCGTGTACCGGGCCGGGGACGAAAACACCGCCGCCTTCGTGGATTGGCTGGTCAGCGACGCGGGCCAGGAGGCCGTGCGGCAGGCGGGGTATGTGACGCTGCGGTAAACGGAGCGGATAAGAGAACTGGGCAACGAAAGAGAGAACAGAGTACAGAG